>NZ_PJBX01000113.1:0-29564 GCF_002836335.1 Psychrobacter sp. Sarcosine-02u-2
TTAATAATAAAAACTTGGGCTTGAACCGCCCCGTGATTTTCGGAGGCTCAACATTCTGAGAGAATACGACAATGAAAAGACAAACCTACACTCCTGAAATTAAAGAACGCGCCGTTCGTAAGCTGATCGAAGCAGCATGACGACTTTTACATCAGCAAGATTAAACGTATCTGGCAGGACAGCAAATGCCGTTACGGTGCGTGTAAAGTATGGCAGCAGATGAAAGCTGACGGGTTAAAGGTTGCTCGGTGTACCGTCGAGCGTTTAATGAGTCAGCACGGCCTACAAGATATCTAGCGCGGTAAGGGTAAAATAACAACTCACAGCTGTGATGATCAAAAGCGTGCTGATGACTTGGTTAATCGTAACTTTAGCGCTCATCGCCCTAACCAGCTCTGGGTGGCAGACTTTACTTATATCAAGACATTGAGCGATTGGGTATATACCGCTTTTATTATTGATGTGTTTGCTCGCGCTATTGTGGACTGGAAAGTATCGAATCGGATGAATACCGATATGGTGATGGCGGCATTAAACCAAGCAATAGCAGATAGAAACAGTCCCAAAGATGTCATTCATCACAGTGATCGAGGGGTTCAGTACTTATCTATTCGCTATACCGATAAGATGACGGTCTCTGGTGTGATTGCTTCTGTTGGTACAACAGGCGATTTATACGACAATGCATTGGCTGAAACGGTCAATGGACTGTACAAGTCTGAGGTGATTCATTATTTAAAGCAGAACTGGACTGGTGTGAACGATGTTGAACTGGCAACCCTTGAGTGGGTGGATTGGTTCAACATGAAGCGTCTACATAGCACTATCGGTTATGTGTCACCCTTTGAGTTTGAAAAGCGGTATTATGATAATTTAACCCTGTCAGGCATCGCTGCCTGACTCAAGTAAATCAACCTCTGATATAGTCGCGGCGGTTCACCCAAACTCTAATTTTTTTGTGAACTATATATCGATACTGCTGCAACCTGGATGAAAAACACCTTTGAAGAAATCTCGTTAAACATCATGCATATGTAACGCCTTAGAAAAATAGTATTGATATCGTTATCTCTACTTTTGTCGATCCTTATCCTCTGCAATAATGCTGACGTCTAATGTATCAAATTCGTATATTAGAGGCGCCTTATATGAAGAACATGACTAAGATAATGATAGCGGGTGTTTTAGCAGTAGGCACGTTGGCTGCTGGTTGCCAAAATGCTCCTAGCACGACTACTCCAACTACTCAAACAGTAACATCAAATGCCCTACAAGCCTATAACTGGCAGTTGATTGATGCCAATCGTAGCGATGGTGACAAAGTTACTCAGTTATTCTTCAATCCAGCGAAACCTTTAATTTTAAACTTCATGACTGCTGACGGTGATAACCGCGTTGCTTTTATGAATACCTGTAACAATATGAGCGCTGGATACAGCATTGTGGATGGTAACGTCCAAATTCAAAATGGTATCAGCACCTTAATGGCATGTCCTGAGCCACAAGCTAGTTTTGATACTGCTACACTAGCAACAGTACAAGGTAAATATAGCTTAAGCGAAATTGGCAAAAATCTACCTGTTCTAACCATTACCAATGCTAATCAAGTTGCTCATTTCAAAGCTATTTCTAAATAACTACTACAGGCATTTATACGAAAAACATGACTAAAGTAATGATGGCAAGTGTTTTAGCGGTAGGTACGTTAACTGCTGGTTGCCAGACCACTCCTAGCGTGACAGCGCCAGTTGAACAGACAATCACACCAAATCTCTTACAATCCTATAATTGGCAGTTGGTTGATGCCAAAGGGACTAATAACGTTAAAGTTCCTCAGCTATTCTTTGATCTAAACAACCCACTAATTCTAGAATTTACGAATGAGAACGGTAATAATTTTGTTAGCCTATTGAATACTTGTAATAACATGGCTGCTGGTTATAAAGTTGTGAATGGCAACGTACAGGTAGGCAATATAAGAAGTACCAGAATGCCTTGCCCAGAACCACAAGCAAGTTTTGATAAAGCGGTCGTGGACACCGTAAAAGGTAAATACAGCATAAGCATAATTGCCAACAATTATCCTGTCTTGACCATTACTAATGCCTATCAAGTCGCTAGCTTTAAAGCTATTCCTAAGTAAGTCTGTCAAATAAGTTGGTAAATTGTAAACAAATAACGCCTCACTATTAATTAGTGGGACGTTATTTTGGTACCTCAAAACTACTATTTAGTCTAACAAACCTTATATAATTGTTATTTTTGAAATGTGTCCGGTTCCCTAGTGAGGACTTGAACCTTAGACTGTGAGATATTGCTATTAGTATTCTAAATCTATTTAGATAAAATCAGTGTACATAGCAGTGTAACTTATAAAATGTAAGGTTGAGTATACAAACCGAGACGAATAATAATTATTCAAGCTTATCTTTCACTTTGAAAGGTTCTGAGAATTGTAGAATTAAGAAATTAACGACTGACAATATGATCGCTATCTCATAACGTCCATAAGCGACAGAGATGCCAATAGCAGCAGTATTCCATAGACTCGCAGCTGTCGCAGTGCCTTTTACCGTATTATCACCTTTAAAAATCGCCCCACCACCGATGAAACCCATACCTGTAATAATTGCGTACATGATTCTCGCTTCGGGTTCTGCTGCACCTCCATGATAGATATCGACAGCCACTAGCATGAAAGCACAGGATGCAATACTGACTAATGGGAAAGTTCTGAGTCCTGCACCCTTATCTTTCATCTCACGATTAAGCGCAATCGGTAGGGAAAGCACGAAAGCAATCGCTAATTGAATTAGGTGATACACCATTAATTTTAAGTTTAAATCAAATTCAAACATGGTTTATTGCACTCTTTAAAAGAAGGTTAAATGAACAAGGGTGATCATCGTTATTTTTAATGCGTCGAAGATGACTTATTACTGCGTAATTTACCAATCATGGTGACAATAGCCACGACAATAACACCGACGGCTAAACCTACCAACGCATTTAAGAGCATGGTTGTCACACTTCCAAATATGCCAGTTAGGTGCGCTAAGTCTTCCACTTCATGATGCAAAAAACTGATCCCGTGCACTAAGATACCGCCGCCCACTAGAAACATAGCTAATGTCCCAGCAATCGATAGAAACTTCATCAGCTTTGGTGCCGCAGACAATAAAATCCCACCTATTTTCTGCTTTGCACCGTTCGTCTGTTTCATTAGGTAAAGACCTAAATCATCCATTTTAACGATACCCGCTACTAAGCCATAAACGCCTACTGTAATGCCAATGGCAATAATAGACAGCATCACGCTCTTCTCTAAAAGCGTCGCTCCAACTGCTGAGCCGAGTGCAATTACGATAATTTCAGCCGATAGAATAAAGTCGGTGCGCACCGCACCTTTGATTTTGTCCTTTTCAAAAGCAACCAAATCAATCGTCTCATCAGCATTGGCACGTAGACGGGCTATTTGTTCTTCATCGTGAGGTAAGATATGTGGCCAGAACTTATGAATGATTTTTTCAGCACCCTCATAAGCCAAATAGACACCTCCGCACATCAATAAAAACGTGACTAATGGCGGGTAGATGGCACTAATCAGCAACGCTAACGGCACTAATATAAGCTTGTTAACGAATGAGCCTTTGGCAACGGCCCAAACTACTGGCAGCTCACGGTCTGCTTTAACACCTGAAACTTGCTCTGCATTAAGGGCTAGATCATCGCCCAATACACCCGCCGTTTTTTTAACGGCAACCTTGGTCATAAGTGACACATCATCTAATATCACACTGATGTCATCAAGCAAGGTTAATAAACTGGCCCCTGCCATGTGTGCTCCTTTGCGTCTATTTATATAAATTAATTGATAGGTTTTTTATTAAAGTCTTTCTAATGTTTTTTGGTGTCACCGACAATCTTATCCATCAAAGCAAATAACAGGCCTGACAGTACAAACGTCATATGGATAATCACTTTCCACATCAATCTATCAGCATCACCTTCGCTCATCTCTTTAGGTATATCCATAAATGATTTAAGAAGATCAATCGCAGAAATGGCAACGATGGCACCAATCACTTTGAGTTTTAGCCCAGAGAAATTGATTTTCCCCATCCATTCAGGGCGGTCCTCATGATCTCCGGTATCAATTTTTGAGACAAAAATCTCATAACCACTAAATATGATGATGAGCAATAAACTTGCGACTAATGACATGTCGATAAGCGCCAACGTACCAACGATGACATCGGCTTCAGATGCACTGAACACATGGGTAATCATATGCCACAGCTCTTGAAAAAACTTAATAAATAATAAAATGATACCGAGCACCAATCCCAAATAGAAAGGGGCTAGCAGCCAACGACTATTAAATATGGTTTTTTCTAATCTTTGTTCAGCTTTCTTCAGCATTTGTGTCTCTTGTTGTTGGCAATATAAATGTTTGAATATGATGTCTATTATTAGGTAATAAAAAGCAATACATGTTAGAAAAAAGGTTATACCAATTATTTGGCATAACCTGTTATTAACGATATTCTAAAATAATAATTTTTTGCTTTACATTGTTTACACTCTAAGCAGTGAGTTTTGCCTGTTGCTTACGATGTTTCAGTGAAGCAAGCAGCGCCCAACCAATAAAGGCAATACCGATCAGCCCCGTAATAAGCTCTGGCACATGGAATTTCACCGACAATAGCATGATAATGGCTAAAGCGCCGATGGCATAATGCGCGCCGTGTTCAAGATAGACAAACTCATCAAGCGTGCCTTTATCGACTAAGAAAATAGTCATCGAACGCACGAACATCGCACCGATTGCCAGACCAAGCATAATCACGATAACGTCATTGGTAATCGCAAAGGCGCCAATCACGCCATCGAAACTGAATGAGGCATCGAGGACTTCTAGGTATAAGAAGCCGATAATACCGCCTTTCATAATCGCACTGGTCGCTGCTGCGCCCGAGCCATTTTCTTTGTTTTCTAAATCTTCTTCGAGGTCACCTTCAAGCATACCCGAGACCACTTGTACGCCAAGGTATACCAAGATACCCCAAACGCCAGCGATTAGGACCGCAGTGGATTGCTCAGGATCAGCAAATGATACGGCAATCATCAACACGATAAGCGCCACAAAGACGCTCATGGCATCTACTTTGCCAAGCTTTGCCAAACGGCTTTCAAGCCAGTTAAACCAGTGCACTTCTTTATCGTCAAAGATAAAGTTTAAGAACACCAATAATAAGAAAATACCACCAAAGGCTGAGATTTCAGCATGGTGTGCCATTAAACGGGCAGAGTATTCTTCTGGTTGATACAAAGCCAGTTTGATGACCTCTACCATAGCAAGCTCAGCAGTTACCGCGACAATGACAATAGGGAATACCAAGCGCATCCCAAATACAGCAATCAAAATACCAACGGTTAAAAATATCTTTTTCCAAAATTCATCCCAGCCTTTCAGAACTGAGGCATTAACCACCGCATTATCGAATGATAATGAGATTTCCATGACGGCCAAAATAGCGGTAATAGATAAGGTTGCGATCAAACCGCCCATCCCGCCATGTGAATATCCCCACCATGCCGCGATCGCTAATGCAATGGCGGTAAAGATAAAGTCTAAATAAAAATGTCTCATGACACATCCTGTCTGGTTGCGTAACGCTAAGTGTATCTACTAAAAGTATGAGGCATAAAAAAAGTGGCTATCGTAAGCCACTTTCCTATGTGTTTTTTAATAGAATATAAAGTATTTTTGAAAAATCTTCTATGTAGAATTGTCACTGTATCTTTTATGCTTTGGCGATTAAAAACACCTTATATTTTAATAATAATCCTAAGCATAAGATACTGATTAAATAGAATTATGCTACGTAGTTTAGCTTCTGTATTAGCCTTACTTAGAAAAATGCGAATTCCTCTCACAAATAAAATTTTGCTATTTTGGGTATACCCTAGCGAGACCAGTAAAACAGACTATAATTTGAGCTAATGAGTTACCTAGAATGGACAATGTTAGCAGGACTATTAATTGTCTAATAGTGATAGAAACTATGCCACCGCTGACCCCTCTAGTTGTTTTAGGCCAATCGTTCTCAGTCTTCCTTGGTCATCAACTTCTTTAATGACTAATAACCACTCCTTATTAATCACAACCGTATCGCCTGCTACGGGTGCCATCTTTAAGCTATCCTTAATATATTCAGCAACCGTTTGTTCCCACATATTTTTCGTGTTCAGGGTATCTTCTAGAGATTCGAATTTCATCCTATCGGTAAAGAAAGGCACATCTTTAAGTTTGACACTCGGCGATAGCATCCAATCGCCATAAAAATCATCGATGGCTCTACGGTCTAACGTAGTGTCATTAAAAACAGTCGCAATCTGATCGGCATAATCGCCACTCATGGCATACCATACGCTATCGCCAAATTTGAGCTTAGTCTTTTCATTAATTGCCAAGATTTGCTGACCACGCACCAAGGCAAAAACATGGATTCCTTCAGGGCTGATACGCGTAGATATATCCCTCGGATGACGACCAATTGCAAACGCACCTAACTTTACTTCAAATTCATACAACGTAATGCTTGCTCTATCTGACACCCACACTTCATGCTCTTCTTTTGGGCCCTTATTGTTAGGAATACGCACCTTAAACAGATTGGCCATAAAAGGAATGGTCGTCCCTTGTAACACCAACGATAAGACCACCACCCCAAAAGCGATATCAAACAGCATAAAGGCATTGTCCACCCCTGCAATCACTGGCAACATGGCAAGGGTAATGGGCACTGCACCACGTAAGCCGACCCAAGAGATAAAGCCGATCTCTCTATTTTTAAATTTAAACGGTAAAACACTGGTATAGACTGCAATAGGACGAGCCACTAAAATCATAAAGGCAGCAATGGCCACTGAATAAGGCCAAACTTCAAGAACGTTCGATGGCGTGACCAATAGGCCCAATACCACAAATAACACCGCTTGCGACAACCACGCAAAGCTGTCCATCACGCGCATGACATGCTCAGTTGAGCGTACCTTATGGTTGCCAATCATAATACCAGCGATAAAGACCGCGAGAAACCCACTACCGCCCAGTAAGTTAGTGGCAGAAAACACTGCTAAACCCGCCGACATTATTAAAATGGCATACATACCTTCTGCCAAATGTATCTTGGGTAATAATCGAGATAGGAAATAACCAAAGAACAAGCCCATTCCTAAACCAAAACTAAGCTGTTGTAATAGTAGGCCTAAGAAGCCTAGCGCTGTCTGTCCGGCAGGATCAACATTTAAAGCAATCAATCCAGTGACTAACAGAATCGCTAAAGGGTCGTTGGCGCCCGACTCTAATTCAAGCGTGGCTTGGACACGATCATTTAATTTAACACCGCCATTACGCAACAGTGAAAATACCGCTGCCGCATCGGTTGAACCTACGATTGCTGCCAGTAATAAGCCAAAGCGCCAATCGACATCCAGCAGCCATGTGACGAATACACCCAGTATCATGACTGTCGCAAGTACGCCCCAAGTAGCCAGTGTGATGGCTGGTTTTAAGCCAACTCGGAATGATTTAACAGAGGTGCGCAACCCGCCATCTAACAAAATACAGGCTAAGGCTGCTTGTCCGACAAAATTGGCTATCGCATATTGAGAAAATTCAATACCCAAGATACCTTCTTCACCAGCAAGCATCCCGACGACTAAAAACAATAGCAAAAGTGGAACACCCAAACGCGCCGATAACGTACTTGCCATGATACTGGCGAAAATTAATACTGCTCCTACGAGATACACGATATTTAAGGTATCCATGTTTCATTAAGCCCTATTTTATAATACTAAGCTGAACTAACCAGAACGGGAGTAACATTTACCCATTGCTTTCAACGGTTAACTATTGTTTTAACATGCTCCTTAAGAATAACTGAGCTATGCTTGTATGTTAGTAAATATCTTATTCTATTATTGCTAAACGAGTCATATTATGAAAAAAGAGACACTGACAGGACTATCTATTATTACATTTGCAGCATTTTATATTTGGATTCAAAATGGCAGTAACCCATTTGATAAAAAAAGAAATACTGAACTCGAACAAGCTCAAAAAACAACAAAGATTGCATTGCTAACGAAGTGCCAGAAAGCAGTACAGCCCATGCTTAAAGGCTTTAAGTCTATGGACATTAAACGAAAAAACACAGACTACAGACGATTAAATAATGGTAACTTTGAAGTCATAACACATTACTACGCTGAAGATAGTTTGGATGCGGCTCCGCTCATTATCGTCGACTGCTTATTCGATAAAGATGGCAGTTTATTAGAAACAGCGCAGGTTAAATAACTTCCAGTATAGCTATGGAGCTGTAGTAGATAAGACTTTAAGTAACACACCTTTTTCTCAAACTTTTAAGCTGCTCATGCTGCTGGCCATTTGCTCAGCCAGTTTTTTAATGTCAGATTGAGTAGTCAGTGCTTATTCTCCTGCTATTGGATTATAAGCAGTTACACAGTTTTTAGGAAAAGCTTCTCAATCTGGCATTAAGTTACTGATTCATTTCGGGTATACCCGAGTGGAAACAGCTATATCACCCTTTAAGCCCATTGATAGACCGTTTAAAATACACTAATGCAGTAAAACCACTTCAAGCGTACTATTATTACGCCTATAATCTATTGTAAGTATGCCTATGATAAACCGATTTCACTGGTTCGGTACCCTCGTGAGGACTAGAACCTTAAGCTGTAGGCTAATGGTATTAAGGTTTCAACTTGCTGAGATAGCCACAGTGTACTTCATGATGTACTTACCATAGATATTCTATCTATGATCGGTGCTCTAGTGAGGACTTGAAGAGACCATCCCAGATTCTGTGTAACTGACGTTTAGATTAAATACTTACACAAAATTTAGGAAGGTCTCCTAAAGGAGACCATCCCAGATTTTGTGTAACTGTCTAACTTGTTTCAATAGTTACGCCAAATCCAGGAAACTCCTGACAAAATAAAAAGTCGATACCATATGGTATCGACTTTTTATTAGTTCATTGAGGGTATTTACATACCAATTTGAGTGACTATGAAATAAATAATCGTACCTACATAATTTCCAATTACATAACCGACAGTACCAATAACTAAGATAGGGCCGACGAGCTTTGTCCAGCCCTTGCTGATGGCTAAAGCAGCTGCCGTAGTGGGCCCGCCAATGTTGGCATTACAAGCTAGTACTACTTCTTCAACACTGAATTTAAATAGTTTACCTATACCCATAGTAATGGCTAAGTTGACCATAGCAATGATAAATACAAATACAAACAGCAAAGGTGCTTTAGTCACAATCAAGCCAATTGAAGCAGGAATGCCGATAACAACAAAGAATAAATAGATACAATAAGTACCAAGCTCTTGGCTACCGTTAAGCTTCTCAAAAGAATTTCTAAAAATAGAAGCAACAATAAAGGTAATAGTCGTTAACAATAAATACTTATCAGTAATCAAACTAATGATTAGATCGCCAATAATATTGTCGCTAGTTCCTAATAAAGCTTTTAGCAATGCTGATAATTTAAAAGAAATTAATACTATTAACATCGAGCTGGCTAAGCAGATCGCAATATCTTTCAATGAAATAAGATTTGGTTTCCAGTAAGCCTCAGATAAAGTACGACTGCTTTGCATCTCTGGATCTTTTTCAATTTCATCGGTATGCGGTGAGCCCCATATACGACGTATAATAGGAATACCGGCTAATCCAATCAATATCAAAAAATAAAAAGCCATCATCATATTGTCAGCGACGATAGTAGCGGCATTAATACTTTCGCTTGGTTCCAACTTAGCAGACATAGCGGCGTAATTCACCCCGCCGCCACTATAAGAAGCTGAAATCATACCACTGATCTTATCCAGCTCTGGAATGTAACGACGTAAAGCTAAAAAGGCAATGACTGTACCAATCATGGTAGCCATAGATGATATTAAAAACAATAATAGTAATTTCCAGCTCTCTTTAATCAGTGATTGTATATTGGTTTTAAATAGTAATAAGGGTATGGCTAGCGGCACGATGTAGCCCCAGACAATATCGTATGTAGGCGCATCCGTAGGAATGATTTTTAGATTGGAGGCTGCTATAGCTATTAGCAATGCAATAACAGCACCAGGTACTTTGCTAGCCCATTTGCAGCGTTGTTCAATAAAAATAGCAGAAGTAGCTGCTACTAAAATGAATGTCCATAGTGCCAAATGGTCATCTGCTTGAATTAAAGTCTCCACCATGTTCCTCCTTGAACTTGATATCTAAATATATAGCTATTAAAAAAATAGGGATTGCCAACGGTTATAAAAAAGGCCATTAGGAGTCTAACGTATCCCAATGAGCTGCGCCATAGAGGGCATGGCTTTGCTGGTTGTAATGTGCCCAAAGGGGATTGCCGTAATCAAAATGCCACCATTCAGTGGGTAAATTAGTAAAACCAACTTGCGTCATTACTGAATATAATAGACGTCTGTTATGACAAGCGGGATGCTCAGGATAAGCTTCGTAAAAATGAGTGTATGAACGCTCTGTTGGTTCATCAAAATCAGCACCCATGTCTAACCAATCACCAGTTTCAATATCGAATAAGGTGATATCCACTGAGCCTCCTGTTAAATGAGGACTAACAAAATCTGGGCTAACCGGTGCAGCAAATTGTGATAGCAGATGTTGCTGTTCGGCAAGATTTAAATCTTGATATTTTATTTTGATGATTTCAGCGATTTGATCACGAACGCCTTGCTGAACGGTACGCGAGCGCCAAGCATCAAGGACTACTATGCCTAAATGGTCAGGTAGTAAATCAGCTGCTTGTTGTAATTTTTGGATGACAGAATGTCTAGCCACGCAAACATCCATAGCGTATGGCACATTGTAATCAGAGTAAATAGGGAATTGCTTTAGGTTCTTATTGTTTGGAATAGTTTTTAATGGTTCGTTTGATTCGACTATAGCAATGTCTTTTAGTTTGTCCCAGCCATACTGAGCCAATTTTGGTATAGGAGATATAGGCATTTTACTTCTCTACTTACTTAAATAAGTGAACCGCCTCGACTATATCGGAGGCTATTTATTTCAGTTAGGCCACTTGGTCTAACTAGCTAAGGTTATCATAATACCGCTTTTCAAACTCAAAAGGTGACACATACCCAATTGTGCTGTGCAGTCGTATTTTATTGAGTCTGAGAAGCGTTAAAAGTCGATTTTGCTTTGCAAAACGAGGGGTGATCTCAAATGGGCCACTTAAAATAATCTATCATTAGCCTATACCTAAAAAATAAAACCTCTAAACGATACTCTATCTATCATTAGACTTATTTCTATTATTAAATGATATTAATATCATGATATTATCAATGGACATTAATTTATAAGTCTAAATAATATAGGTGGCGTTATGACCGTTCGTATTTATGTGAGAGCCAGCACTAAGGATCAAGACGCTAAGAGAGCCTTGTCTGACTTGATTAGCTTTAGCCAAAGCTATAACGATAACCTTGTTGAGTACGTTGAGCATTTCAGTGGTACAAAGCTCGATAGGCCAGTATTAGCTAAGCTATTAAAGGACGCTGATCAAGGCGATATTCTGCTGGTTGAAAGCGTGGACAGATTAAGCAGGCTATCTCAAGATGATTTTGCAATTCTAAAGCAGCGCATCAAAGACAAGGGCTTGCGATTGGTGGTGGCTGATCTACCAACTACGCATACGGTAAGTAAAGGCATGACAGGTGAGATCCTAACAGTGATTAACCATATGCTGATCGACTTATTAGCAACGATGGCAAAGCTTGATAACGATAAGCGTAGAGAGCGTATTAAGCAGGGGTTGGCGAACAGTGGTTATAAGCCCACTGGTAAGAAGCCTAATACAACGAAACACAATCGTATTAAAGAATTAGCCAGTCAAAACAATATGACGAAAGAGGAGATTGCTAAGGCGGTTGGTGTTGGGGTGGCTACGGTCTATCGGGTGTTAAAGCAGGGCTAACAGCTGAATAGTTGAGGTATTTTAAATAACAGTTTGTCTTTTTTATAGACACGATACTATTAGATACATAAGAACCAACTTGGAAGTTTTTAATCATGCAACCGACTTATTATAGTGTCTAACAAGTAATCTACAGTTTCGTCAAGCATGAACCGATGTAAACGTTAAATAACATTTTAGTCTGATTCATAACTTTTATTATTTCTTATTATTTATAGCACATCAGCTTGATTAGGTTTTAAAAGCTATTATCCTACCCAGTTTTTTGTCTAAGCCTCATAGATTCGAGAGTAGCTAGCCATATCAAAGGTAGGATAATCAGCGCAGAACCTATTAACAAAGTCATATTTGGTACTTCGTTAAACCATATGATTCCAACCACCACCGCCCCTAGTAAACCTGAGTATTCCGCACTAGAGACTTTGTACGCTTCAATGTGTCGGTACACCTGTATGCATATACCCGCATAAATCAAAATAAATACATTTGAACTGGCGGCCGTAATCAATGAGTGCCAGTCAAATGGCTGTCCCTCCCAAATAGCCAAACCAAGCGCGAATGGGATTCCTAGTAAATTGGTCAAAAGTAGCGTTTGATAGACAGTATGATGCTGTGGAAGTTTACGAACTAACAGATTGTTTAGCGCCATGGTTACCGCCACTATAAGGGCAAACACCGCCCCTAAATTGATCTGTTTCGGTTGTACAATAACGAGGATACCAGCAAAACCTAATATAGAGGCTGCGATAGTCGGAAAGTTTAATCTGTCTTTATAAAATAAAAAACCCAGTGGTAATACAAATAAAGGGGCGGCATAAAAAATAGCATTCGCAGTCGCAAGAGGCAGTGCTTGAAGAGACAGTACCATGAATATCACACCCAATAACCACACGTGACTACGAACAAAGTGCCATTTTATATTACTGAATAACTTGTTCTTTTTATTAATTAAGCAAAACGGCAACAGCATTAAAACCGCTGTGCATTGACGAAACAGGATAAATTGATATACCGCCGTCTCAGAGGGCAAGGCCTTTATCAAGGCGTCTGAGAAGACCGCAATGATATTTCCTAGTACCAATAGCGTCATGGCAAATGCAACACTCATCTTTGGCATTCTTAGCCTCCTCGCCCTACTCTAAATTCAGAAACTGTTAAAACCCCAATGGGTTCATGCTGATTTAACGATCTGTCAGGCAGTATATTCAAGTAAGAGTATGATGTATAATGATATAAAACATATTTAGTATTACCTGAGGTAATAATGGATTTACCACCGCTGCGTGCAATACAGTGCTTCGAGTCCGTTGCACGGTTTAACAGCTTTTCAAAAGCAGCAGAAAGCCTCAATGTGACACAAAGTGCCGTGAGTCACCAAATACGCATCCTTGAAGAGTATCTTGGGGAAGCAATGTTTTACAGGCAAGGCCGGACCTTTTCGTTGACAGAGGTTGGTGAGCGTTATTTCACAGATGTGAGTGGCGCATTGGGTCTACTTTCAGATAGTAGTCAGATTATTAAACATGGAAAACCTGGGCATATACGCTTAGCTCTGTACAGTTCAGTCGCAGTGAATTGGTTGATTCCTCGACTAGAAGACTTCTATAGACAGTATCCAGAAATAGAACTTACTTTAGATATGGTTAATCATCCCTCTGATTATAATGAGCAAAGGGCCGATTGTTATATCACCGTCGATCCTCCTCCACATGCTTTCATCAGTAAGTTTTTATTTACTGAAACTTTATATCCTGTTTGTGGTCAAAAGCTTTGGGAGAAAATAAGAGATAAACCCCTTCCTGACGCATTGTGGCGGCATCCAATATTGTCTGTGAGATATGCAGATACAAGCGTGAATACAGCAGAGGATTGGCTGCGGTGGTGTAAGGCAGGCGGATTTGAATTGCCAAGCGATATAAAGATAAATCATTTTAGTCATGTGCTACTAGCGATAGAAGCCGCACGGTACAATCTGGGCATTACTCTTACCAATAATTATATGATGCAGGATGACGCCTATAAACAAAATATCGTTAAAATCCCAATGCATGAACTACTAACAGGGGATAAATTTTACTTCGTTTACAAGGAATTAAAGAAAAATCAGGATGATATTATTAAACTATGTAAATGGTTAGAATCTCAGTGTGAGTAAAGAAATCCTCTATCTTATTTGTTGTTACAAGAAAAATAATGATTTGTTAAGGGGTTTAAAATGATGATTTAGAAAATCCCGATTCAATAACTCATAAACACTCGTATCCTCAAAAAATAGTCATTCATTTTATCTGATATTCAAATAATATAAGTTAATAGGTTGAAGTTTAAAAGAAATAATGCTCATTACATTTAGTTAAAGTCGAATTAACTTTAGAATAAAAACGGAAATTTATACGTTTTTTTATTGTTTATCTGTTAGTGATAATGGCTGTTATAGTCAATTCCACCTAAAAGTGTTATAAACTAATTATCAAACCCAATTGTTATTATAAAGACCATGACTTACTCACTAGATTTTCGCAAACAGGTACTAAAAAGTATAGATGACGGTATGACCTTTGCCGAGGCAGCTGAGTTTTACAATCTCAGCCCAACCACCATACAAAACTGGAAGCGGCGTGTTCATAGTAAAACAACCAGGCAAACCAAACCTTATAAAATACCAGATGATGTGCTACTTAATGATGTCAAAGAGTATCCCGATGATTACCAGTATGAGCGAGCTCGTCGCTTAAACTGTAGTAAAACAGGCATTTATCATGCCCTAAAGCGCCTAGGCATCAGTCAAAAAAAAGACCTTAGAGCATCCAAAAGCCTGTCCGATCAAAAGAGCGATATACCACAGTAAGCTTAATAGCTTTAAGCAGCAAGGCTATCCCATCGTTTATATATACGCGCGCGGCTTTGAGCACGAGACCATTCGCTCTCATGGTTATGCACCGATTGGTAAGCCTTGTATCGATAGCTACAACTGGCAAGGTAAAAAGCGAACCAACGTTATCGGTGCTCTCTATGAAAAGATGCTGTTTGCACTAGATTACTTTAAGCACAACATTAACAGCCGCATATTCTACGAATGGTGCAAACACAAGCTGATCCCAAGTCTTAAAACAAAATGCGTGATTGTGATGGATAATGCCAGATTTCATAAGAAGAAGCGCATTCAAAAGCTACTGAACAGGCATGGTCATCGTATTCTATGGCTGCCACCGTACAGCCCTGATTTGAACCCTATTGAAAAAAAATGGGCACAAGTAAAGTTTCTACGCCAAGGCTGGTTGGAAAACGACTTATCCAAGTTGTTTTATGATGTTTGTCCTAACCATAACAATTTTATTTTGAACTGACTATATCATATCTATTCTTAATATAGATTAGGGTCTCTATATATATTTGCTTAAACTTGCCCGAATAACATTACGCCATGTATTAATGAAGGACCTAAGAATACCATAAACAATCCCGCTAAAATCATTGTTAAACTTGCTATAACGCCCTCATCCTCATTGCGCTGACTTGCCCGGGCTGTACCAAAACCGTGTGATGCATTACCAAATGCGATTCCATTTGCAAGATGGGAGCGAATACGAAAAAAAGTCAAGATCATATCCCCTAAAATCATTCCCACCATCCCTGTAATCAAAGTAAACAATGAGACTAAAGAGGAAGATCCGTGAATTTTTTCAGATAAGTCTAACGCAAATGGTGTCGATATTGAACGGGCCATCAAGCTATAGGTCAAGGTCTTATCAAAATGAAACAAACCAGCGAATATATATATGCTTAAGACCCCCACCACCATCCCGACAGTTATGGAAGCGGTCAAAGCCAAAGCATGTTGACGTATTAAACGACGATACTCATAAATAGGTATAGCAAACGCAACCGTTGCGGGGGCAAGTAGCTGCACAATCCAAGCTGTATCCTTCCAATAAGTATCATAAGAGATATTAAAAATTATCATTAATGAAAGCGTTACTACTGGAACCGTGATAGCAGGGTTTAGCCAAGATTTTCGATAGCGCACATAGACTACTCTAGCCATATAATAGGCAGCTAATGTCCAAATGAGACAAAGGATTGACCAAGTATTCATCGCAAATCCTCACGCATTATTATCATTTTTTTAGGTTTAATTGGGCTTTATGAATATGATGACGATACAATCTACGTTGCAAACGGCGCCCCATGATAAAGGTTAATGCTGAGCTTAACATCACCATCGCGGTACTCAAGATAATTGTCAGCATTAATTGCCATCCTTTACTGACAAACAGCGCCTTATATTGAAGTATTGACATCATAAGCGGGATAAACATTAATACTAATTCACCCAAAACAAATTTTGCACCCAGTCTGACCCAGTTAACCTTAATAGCACCACTCATTAATAATATCAGCATTAAAAACATTCCTAAGACGCCTGAGGATACGGGTAAATGCAATAATTCAACCAATATCTCAGCACAATACCAGACAGCTGCGATAATAGCGCATTGCATAAGGACATGAAGCCATGATTGGCGATAGAACTGTTGAAGTGTAAGTTTTTTTTCATCTACAAAAGATAGGGATAAGCGAATATTAGGATTACGCATAATAATTGTTGTTTGTTGATTAGAGACTACTTATTATAAAAATACCATAGTCATAAATTATGAATTATATTTTTATTTTTATTCCCAATTTCTATAATAAATTTCATTATCCTTCCTAACCATGGTTTATTATTCATGATAACTTTGAAACAATTACGCTGCTTTGTGACAGTTGTAAAAACAGGTGGGTTTCTTCAAGCCAGTATTCAACTCAATTTAACCCAACCCACCGTTACCAAATCTATCAGTAATCTTGAAGAATATTTAGGCGTAGCTCTGTTTGATAAGCCTTTGACTCATAGAAAAAAGCGGCTAGTTAATTTAACGGAAATTGGCGAACACCTCTATATTCAAGCAGTTGATATCTTACAAAAGGCAGATAATCTTGAACAAACAGTAGTAGATTATCAGCAATTAATAGGTGGTAAATTGCGTTTGGGGATTTCACCGTTAGGCAGTGAAATACTAAGCAAAGCTATTTTTAACTTTTACCAAATGCATCCTAGTATAGAAACTTCACTTATCGAAGATGGTGCTGAGTCACTTAAGCAGGCCCTTCTAGAGGGGCAACTTGATGTGGCAACATTGATGAAGCCGATTGACGATGATTTTGACTACTTGTCGATATGTTGCTATCCAGTGGTGGTCGTAGCAAATAAAAACCGTATGGGTAAGCAAAAAACCAAGGTAACACTTAAGTCACTATCAAATGCACCCCTAATTTTATTTACCTCCAATTCATCATTTACTCCGATGATTATAGAAAACTGTCAATCACTAGGTTTTGAACCTAATATTATTTGCCAAACCAATCAGTGGCACTTGCTTCTTGACATGGTAAAACAGGATATGGGCGTGACTCTTTTGCCTCAATATTATACTCAAAAGTTGGATTTAACAGGATTAGTCTGCTTGCCACTAACCCAACCTCAGTTAAAATGGGAGCTTGTCATGGCTTGGCGCCGTCATCGCTTGCTTACACCAAGTATGCAAGCTTGGCTTGATAACATAAGAAAAAATATATAACTAGGCCTTGATAATGCTTTGGCTGTAACAGGGCATAGGTTATACAAAACAGAGGTGATTGAATATTTGAAAGCAGATTTGCAAGGTTTAGCGAATGTACAACTTGCGACATTGAATTGGGTAGATCGGTTCAATAAAAAGCGTATACACAGTGCATTGGGCTATGTATCGCCTTTTGAGTTTGAGAGCCTTTCCTAAAAAGTGTGTAACTGCTTATAATCCAATAACCGAAGAATAAGCAATGACTACTCAATCTGACCTTAAAAAACTGGCCGAGCAAATGGCCAGCAGCATGTCATAGATAATACTTGAGAATTTATTATGCGCATTTTTATCAGAGAATATATGCATCATTATTCTCTCATGTGCATCTCTTTCGTAAATAGTGACAACTATGTTGACAAACACCGTTATGGCCGTTTAATTGAGTTGCCAATAAAGAGGAGTGCCATAAACCTTGGCAAAATAATCAATTAGCGTTCTTACATTTAGAGAAATGTGACGAGTATGAGGATAGAGAGCAGCGACATGCTGAGGTGTGGTTTTGACTGCCGTACTATAATTAGGCAATAGCTTAATAAGCTCACCACTCTTCAAGTACTCACCGATAAGCCAATCTGGAAAAAGCACGATTCCCATTCCTTTGAGTGCAGATACCAATAAAGATTCTGCATTATTAGACATCAACAAAGCAGGCGCTAAGAATGGCGTCCAATCTTCATTTCCTGTTTTAAAAAGCCAACGATTGGGTCCTGTTGAGCCCTTATACACTAGGCATTTATGATGCGTCAGATCTGCTGGCACTTGCAATTTACCATGTGTGCTTATATACGCCGGAGAAGCGACAAGATGATAGGTTTGCTCACCAAAAATACGCGCATGAAAGGTCGAGTCATTTAAAGTACCGATTCTAAAAATAACGTCTGTTGCGTAATGATGAGGATCAATAAAGTCATCCGTTAACGTCAAATCTATCTGTAATCTAGGATATTGAGCACTAAGCTGCGGCAGCCAAGGTGCGATATGGCGTTGTCCAAAAAAAATAGGGGCGTTGATTCTGATTAAACCACCTGGTTCTAAAGTCCTGTCTTGAAGTTCCTGTTGTGCCGCATTCATGCTTTCAGTCATGGATTTTGCATAGCGCATAAACACATGTCCCGCTTCAGTCGGAATGACGGCACGTGTATTGCGATGAAAAAGCTGTTGCCCTAAAGAGTCTTCTAGCTGTTTGATAATACGAGACACTTTAGAAGCTGACACACCTTCTTTTCGCGCCACTACAGAAAAACTCTGAGCGTCAAAAACCTCTATAAAAAATAATAGAGTTTTTATGTTGATGCTATCCACTGTATCCATTTGTGCAACTTATGCAAAGGTTATTTCTATATTATAGCGTTTTTTAATGGGTATAGGCTGCGGTACACTACGCCGCATTGCTCATTGAGGATTATTACATGCAAATTTTATTAATACTTATTGTTGTTTTAGGGGGCATGGGATTATCTGTTGAAGCGGGATTACTTGGACCTTTAGGAAATGAGGTAGGCGAGCTGTGGGCAACGTTGAGTATTTTTGGCGTTGGCGCTGCTCTGACATTCTTTTTGATGTTGTTTTTTAGTCCGCGAGATAGCCCTTCCTTTTTTTCACAGCCGCCTTTACTGCTGGTTGGTGGTATTTTGGGGCCTGTTTATGTTGTGGTATTAACCGTGGTCACGCCTGTCATTGGCATTGCGCTGACGATGATTGGCATACTGGCTGGACAAGTGTTTCAGAGTTTACTCATAGATCATTATGGTTTGTTTGATACCATAGAGCGAAAAATAGACAACAAACGAATTATTGCTTTATTTTTCATTATTGCCGCACTTATTTTTATGGCAAAAGGATAATCTAAATGATGCTTATTTTAATGATTGTATTGGCAATAATTGGCGGCGCGGCTTTAAGTGTTCAAGCAGCATTAAATGGTCGCCTTGGCAGCAACGTTGGGGTGTTTAAAAGTGCTTTTTTAACCTTTTCTGTGGGTGCGGTTGTGACCGCTTTGCTTATTTTCTTTTTTGAACCAAGTCATACGGTCACTTTGATGGATGTGCCTAAGTGGCAACTACTTGGCGCTTTGTGTGGTGTTCCTTATATTGTCATTATGGTGGTTGCGGTCCAGCGTATTGGAACTGCTGTGGCAACGGTAGCCGTTATTTTTGGTCAGCTGAGTATGAGTGTATTAATTGATAATTTTGGTTTGCTTGGTAATGAGGTCATTAGCCTTTCAGGTAGTCGAATCAGTGCTTTGGTTTGTTTGGCAATCGCGCTTTATTTTATTTATGCGAGTAGCAAGTCTGAGCCTAAAGAGGCTCAGTAGCTCATATATATTGATTATTACTAGGGCATGACTTCAATTTAATCGATGGACATCTAAATGGGCTAAAAATGGCTAAATTTTGCCAAACTTCATCAAATAGCTAGGTAATATCCCGATATTAACGGCGCTATTTTCCTTGTTTGACTGCAATTTATCTCATTTTTATCACCATTTTTAAAATGAAGACACGCCCTAGACATATTTTTCACTTTGTAGCTATGAAGAACTGGGTGTATTACTGCTGAACCTTCTTATAATGATAGTCACACACCGTTCAGGTGCTTCTATTGGCAGAAGATGTCCATTGTCTGATAACTCAATGATGCGTTCAACGGGACGAGATCTTCCCAAACTTTACGAACCTCATTGCTAATAAATATGGAAGGTTTGCCAATGATAATGGTGTAGGGTACATCAAGGTCGTTGAGCTCTTTTAAAGCATCATTGACAAAAGGAGTGTCAAAGTAGCTTGCCAACTCTTGCTTAGGGGCGAACAGTAAGCTGTATTGCTCTTGCTCATTTTGGACAAGACTGTTTTTTGCAAAAGTATAAAGATGATCGTCATTGATACGCTTGAATGCGCGATGCGCCCGTAGATAGTCGTAGTATAACTCAATACTCTCCCAGTTCGTTTGCTTGGCTAACGTGCTTTTGAACGGTTCTTGACCAATCTTTAAGTCGTCAGGCGCAGCGTTCATCATGAGGGTTTGCGATTTGGTAAAAGTCACAGGCTCTATCAAGTAAAGCTCTGAGAACAGCTCTGGACGTTTGGCTGCGGCGATGGCAGTGGCGGTAGCACCTTGAGAATGTCCAATACCGACGATAGGGCTGTCTTGTGTCTTCTCTAAAAAATCAATCAATATATTGGCATCTTGCTCGCAGGTAAGCTTCTTGACGGATGGTAAATCGTGCCAGTAGCCGCGCATGGCAAGACTGGTGATAGCAAATTGCGCACTGAGCTTGGTTAATAGTGGTAAATAGACGCCAGTCGTAAAGCCGTTGCCACCATAGAAATGAGCCGCTGTCCTCGATGTGTTTCTATCCCTATTACCCAACGCAGACAGGTCATAATAGCGCGCTTGTTTGTCATCTAATGTGATGTTGCGTTCGAATGTGTATTGAGTGGATATAATGAGTTCAAATTGAATGGGGTAAATATGCCACTTTTAACATGGATACGTAGTAAAAGAGATTTCCTTGAGCCAGTCGCTGACCATGCGGCTGACTTGTTGGATGCAGCTGATAAGAAAATAATAAAGAGGACTAAATTATCAGGTCACATATAGGCTTTTGCAATTAAAAATGGCTGAATAGAATCCACCCACCGATGGCAATTAGCATTAAGCCGCCGAACATTTCTGCTTTATGGCCGATGAGTGATCCCAGTACTTTTCCAAGCATCACGCCAAACGTGACCATGGTGGCCGTCGCCAACCCAATCAAGCTTGCTGCTAGTAGAATATTAACTTCTATAAATGCAAGACTAATACCGACAGCCATCGCATCGATACTAGTACCAAAAGCAGCAACAGCAAGTTTGAGAAACGAATGTCTTGAGGGGGCTTCTTGTTCTTCATTATCCGGTTTTAGCCCTGCATACAGCATGTGCAGCCCTAAGCCTAATAGAATGACGAATGCGACCCAATGGTCCCATGCTTCAATAAAAGAGGCATCGATAAAAGAGGTAGCAGAACGGCCAATTAACCAGCCAATGATAGGGGTAATCGCTTCAATAGAGCCAAAGATGACACCCATTCTTAACGCTTCGGTAAAACGGGGGTTTTTAAGACTTGCGCCTTTACCAATCGCCACAGAAAAGGCATCAGTAGACATAGAAAAAGCAAGTAATGAAAGTGCAATAGGATTCATGTGATTTTCTCAGGCCGAGTATAGAGTCAACGACATACGCACACTCTCGACCTACAGTGTGGATATATCGATGGTCTCGCCAACCGAGAGGTGTTCGTACCATGGCATATGGCCAAGCATGTTGACACGAACTCTTTCGCAGAACGAAAGCAGGCTACTCCCCAAAGAACGCTCACATTAACATGTCTATGTTACAAGTCAATAAGAAAGTATCTAGTCAGGCTTCTTTGAGGCTATAGCCTATAACAGTAGAATCTATTAAAGATACTTACTTCAGTAGCTTGCGTAAAAATTTAACACGCGATATCAATAAAAAATCTAATAAAGCGATGACAACAATAGCAATGATTGCCGTTGGGAATATGATAGCGACAATAAGTAACGGAATGGCAAGCGTCCACCCTATAGTAAAACGCTGACTACGAGCTGGTGGATTGAGTCCAGTCATGTCGTTAGTTTGACGAGGACAGCGTTGCCACCACATCACATAACCACTCACACAAATGGCAATAACAGAGAGGCAGAATAAAACGTTGGCTAATACACTCCACCACCCCAGCGTCCCCATGTGTATGGCAGCACCCGCTGCCATAAATTTACCAAACGCATTGTAATCATCGAACCGTATATCAGCCAAAACCTTGCCCGAATAGCGGTCAATATGCACGGTGCGATCAGCCGTTGGGCTTTTCATATCGTAGCTCATTGAATCTTGGCTAATCGTCCATACGCCTGTCTCCCCTTGCGGTAGATTCAACTGATAACGCCCTACAAAACCAAGCTCACGAGCAAATCGATCTACGGTAACAATCATAATGGGTATATTGGGCGCAATACCGTTTTTACCCATAGTCGTACCTGATTCTGGCATTGGTGTTAACTCTAGTACCCAAGGCACGTCTTTAGTCTTTCCTGAATTTAATACGCTGCCATGTGTGTGAGCTGTGGCTGCTGTTGCGCCATGGACGTGCGGCGCGGCATCGGCGTTATCCATATGCATATCAGCATGATTCTGACTGTGGTCAATCGAGATTGGCATTGGCGCGACGCCCCATTTACCCGCAGGGAAGTGACTCCACGACTGTACAATGCGCTCACCCCAAATTCCTGCCCAAGCCATTCCCGAAATACAGAAAAACAATAGCAAAACAGATATCCAACTGCCTAATGTCGCGTGGATCGTCCGGAAAAAGGAACGCTTTTTCTTTAGATTGGTATCGTCAGGAATCAACATCGCTTTGACAGATTTACGCTTATGCCACCACAAATACCAGCCAGTTAGTATCATTAGAATTGTTAATGAAGCAGTCGTTTCTTGAATATAATCACCGACTTTACCCAGCAGCAAATCACCATGAATACTGTCAAAGGTATAATACAGATTGCTATTGCTGGGTGTACTGTTGACGATATCTGCAGTATAAGGATTGACGGCTACCATATTGTCATGGTCTTCTGATGTTACCTGAAACAGAGCTACCTTATCCGTATCACGAGGGGCGATATATTTAACGAGGGTACTATTGGGTAAGGTATTGAGCGCGTTTTTAGCTTGGGTAGCGAGGGGCGCTTGCATTGCTGTTTCGGGAACAGTAATGCTTAAACGGTCATTGTCTCGTCCCACTGTGTTAGACATAACCAACATACCAAGTGCGGTACAAGATAAAATAATTAAAAAAGGGACAACAAATATTCCTGCATAAAAATGCCATCGCCACACGGTAAAATAGTGCTGATTGCTTGTTTCTTTATTCATAAATAGAGATTCCAATAGCTTTATACTTTCTAGCTAGCTTGGCAACAAAGTGGACAGTGAATGTCTTGTTCGCGCGTGCTGACTTTGTGGTTTATATTCTGAAGCGCAAATATTCAGAACATAATGGTTTTTTGATGGTGCGATATAATGCCAGATGCTTTTTTCTCCAGTGATATTAATTTCGGTATATTGCAGATGCTAGAGGGCATAAGGAATAATAGTATGTTGACCCTAGATAGCATGGTTAAAAATCATTGAACCGGAGTTAGCTAGTAAACTTAGATGTACACTGTTCCACTCTTAGAGGCTATGTCTATTCAAATAATCTAGGCTACAGGTTAGTATCCAAGTCCTCACTAGGGTACCGAACCAGTGGAAGCGCCTGATTGGTTCGGTGTGGGACCTTCCTAAAAAGTGAACCGCCCCGGGATTGTCGGAGACTCAACATTCTGAGAGAATACGACAATGAAAAAACAAACCTACACTCCTGAGATTAAAGAACGCGCCGTTCGCATGCTTATTGAAGCGTCAGGCGACTATCCCTCCACATGGTCAGCTATTCAAGCCATTGCTCCTAAGATTGGCTGTACGCCTGAAACCCTACGATCATGGCATAAAAAATACAACGATCAAACCGTTCCTGCGTCGGTACAAGCTCAAAGCCAAGATCAACGTATTAAAGAGCTTGAACGCGAGAATAAAGAACTTAAGCAAGCTAATGAAATCATACGTAAGGCTGCCGCTTTTTTCGCCCAGGCGGAGCTCGACCGCTGACTAAAATCATGATTGAATTCATCGACGATCATAAGAATAATTATGGGGTCGAGCTGATCTGTAGAGTATTACCGATTGCCCCATCAACCTATCACCGTGCTAAAGACTTGGAGAGCTACCCTGAAAAACGCTCACTGCGCAGTCAACATGACGACTTTTACATCAGCGAGATTAAACGTATCTGGCAGGACAGCAAATGCCGTTACGGTGCGCGTAAAGTATGGCAGCAGATGAAAGCTGACGGGTTAAAGGTTGCTCGTTGTACCATAGAGCGTTTAATGAGACAGCATGGCCTACAAGGTGTCTGGCGCGGTAAGGGTAAAATAACAACTCACAGCCGTGATGACCAAAAGCGCGCTGATGACCTAGTTAATCGTAACTTTAGCGCTCATCGCCCTAACCAGCTCTGGGTGGCAGACTTTACTTATATCAAGACGATAAGCGGCTGGGTGTATACCGCTTTTATTATTGACGTGTTTGCCCGTAGTATTGTCGGTTGGAAAGTATCTAATCGCATGAATACCGATATGGTTATGGCTGCGCTAAATCAGGCGATAGCAGATAGGAACCATCCCAAAGATGTGATTCATCACAGCGATCGAGGGGTTCAGTACTTATCCATTCGCTATACTGACAAAATGTGTGACTCTGGTATCATCGCTTCTGTCGGCACGACTGGTGATTCATACGATAATGCACTGGCTGAAACGGTCAATGGACTCTATAAATCTGAGGTAATTGACTATTTAAAGGAGAACTGGACTGGTATCAATGATGTTGAACTGGCAACCCTTGAATGGGTGGACTGGTTTAATAAAATACGACTGCATAGCACGATTGGTTATGTGTCACCCTTTGAGTTTGAAAAGCGGTATTACGATAATTTAACCCTGTCAGGCATCGCTGCCTGACTCAAGTAAATCACTCTCCGATATAGTCGGGGCGGTTCACCTATCAAAACCTTCTTTTGCTGGTGATGTGCCAAAAAGCATACTGATTAAAATTTGAACAATTTTTGAAGCCTTGAAAGCTTTATAAAATCAGAGAACTTAGCTTAGATTTCCTATTGCCTTTTACCGCCAGCATACTTTTTAGAACACCGCCAAAAAAAGATTAAAAATGATAGGCAATTTATATGCCAATATTAGCTTGTTAAGTATCAACTAAGTGTTGACTAAATGTTGACCTGTTAAGCGCGCATTTTTATGGGCGTGCTACAGTCTACAGCGTATAAAACCGAAGTCAAAAAAAGAATCGCTGTCCCATATCTTAAATTAACGCCGATAAAGGCTGGAACTTATGAATATCATCGACCAATTAGAGCAGATAGTGACCCCAGCCGTCTTAGTTAGCCAGATTAATAATGAACAGGTTATTGATGGTCATCCTGTCGATAACGGCAGCGTGTCTTATGTCAGCTTATTGGAGCAGTTTTATGCCATTTTGGCGGCGCGTTTGGCATTGCCGCAAATTTACTCGCAGTTATTGCGTGTTGATGAGCCAATTGCTAATGAAAATATAGTAGAGACGCCATTATTTGAACAATTATGGCAAGCCCCAAGCGCGCCAAACCATTATCGAAGAGCTGGCAGTGACCCATCATATTGATGAGCTGACTACCACAAAGCTCATCATGAATGCCGCGCCACTGGCTTATCGTGAGCTTAAGGTCATGGCCAACGGGCAGTTTTTACCAGCATTTTTACAAAGTGAGCAGCCCTCACTGCGCCATTACCTGCCAATATGGGCAGCACCGCTCATTACCGTCGCACAAGATAACCCTGATGAGTTGTTTGATTATCAAAACGCCATAGTCAATGCTGCGACAGAAACCGTTTTATTAAATAAAGATGCTACTGAAGCAAGCGTAGTAAGTCCTTCTGCGAACTTGATAAAACAACCAAACGTGGCAACAGAACTTGCTAGTGAAAGCTTCGATAACAGCCTAGCTGCGAGCGCTATTCATGCCAATCCTGCTGAGCATCACTTAGCAGATAACAGCAGTTTAAAGCGCGAAAAAGTACGAACCCGCAACCAACGTAATGACTTATTAATACGGGTGTTTTTATTATTGGCCGCCATCGCAGCGATTGGATTGGTATGGGCATTTTTAATTAAGCCTAATGTAGTCCCGCCTGTAGAGCCAGTGGTGACTGCACCTGCTGTGGTAGCGCCTGTCGCTGAGCCAACCGCGCAGGTGTTGACGCCCGCTACGCTTATCGTTGGTGTGGATAATAGCGGCAGTCTTTATACCTGTAGCGCCTCCGTCGGTGACGCCGCGCTACAAAGCACGCTGCAACAAGCGCTCAATAGCAGTTTTGGCGAGCAGGCAGGGATGTGTCAGTTTACGGTACAAGAAGGCGTGGCTAACAATATTGCCAATATGCCTATTGAAGCACTGCCTAATATCCTGACATTATTAAGAGCGACACCATTTGCCCGTCTACAGTTGCAAAATGACCGTATGACAATAGAAGCGCCGGATGGTATGCAGCTACAAAGATTGACCACTGAAATCCGTACTTTGGCACCAGCGATAATGGTAGATAGTACCGCGCCGCTACCATTGCCGAATAGTGCAGAAAACGGTATAGGGGCCGATAATATGGCGATGAACGCTGCAAACAATCAGTTTGCTCAAGATGGAAGCAGCATAAATGACCAGTACGCTGGCACTAATAATATGAATAACAGTAATGCAAATAATAATAACGACTATCAAGCTTCTGATGACATCACCGGTGATAGCGTGACGCCTGCACCGGCACGCAATAGCGATTTTAATAATCCGCCTAGAGCTAATGAGCCTAGAAGCAATGAACCTAGAGCTAACGAGCCTAGAAGCAATGACCGTCCTGCATCGACGCGGCCACCGGGACCTTTTTCAGAATCAGAAGTAGACGATATGGCAAATAGCGTTATCGTGGCAGAGCCTGCGCAAGTCAGATGATAGTTTAAAACGCCTAACAAATAATGAGCTAAAGGACGGTAGGATCAATCATTGACTATCCTCCTTTTTATTTTTGCCTAAAAAGATAGACAGTCATTTCCAGATATAATGGGTATGTTAGTAATTTGTACTGTAAAGACTTCGCAGTTACGTGTCACAACTGAAACATTACTTAACGTAGCAATTGCACAACAGCCCATCGATTGTGAATACCGCCTTAATACTTTTATAATGACAAAAGTTGAATATGGATAGTGCTGATATTTATTAAGCCGCTTTTTAATACCTAGTGTTTATTAAATGCTGATATAAATATTAATATTAAAAAATATCGTTATTAAGAAATATCAGTACTATTAACTTTTCAGTTTTTTGAGAATGCAGTTTAGTGCAAAACAATTATTTAGAATAACAATTATTGAGGAATGACATTATGGATATTATCAGTCACTTAACGCGGACGGTTAGCCCTGCAGTACTAGGCGATGATCGCAATCCCGCTAAGCAGAACTTACTTGAGCAATTTTATGCTATTTTTGCCGCGCGCTTGGCAGACAATACGACTTATACACGTTTTGCTAATGAAAATATCGCCCGTGATGACCAAGGGTTTTATGACCGCGTATGGACCGATGGCGCTCACCGCGACCAAATTGCCCGTGAGCTTGCGGGTAAACATAACGTTGATGTGACCGCAGCCCGTGGTTTGATTGCGATGGCCGCACCGTTAGCATATCACGAAATCAAAAGCTTGGCCGGAACCACGCCTGTGCCCCAGTTTTTAAATGACAATCTTGCTAGTTATCAGCACCATATTCCGGCATGGGCAAGCGCCGTTCTGCCTGCAGGTATGATTGCCGCACCAGCTGGAGCGCATATGTCTGATACCGTGAGCACTGCGCCTATTCGCCGTGAAGAGGAAGAAAAAGGCAGCTTTATGAAAGCGCTGCTACCGATTATCGGTTTGATTATCTTAGGCGCCTTGGCGTGGGCGCTACTTAGAGGGTGTCAAGACAATCCTGAGCCAGTCGGTACGCCAGTTGCCACTGAGCAGCAAGCGGCTAATGACGGACAAACAGTGGTTGCAGCCGATATAGAACCGGCTTCACTACGTATTGCGACTGGTGAAAATAGTGGATTATATGCCTGCCGTATGAACGTTGGTAACGAGACGCTACAAGGCAACGTGATGGACGCGTTGACAGCGGCATTTGGTGATGAAGCCAATAATTGCCGCGCCGATGTCGATGATAACTTCTCGATGGATATGCCAGCTGCCGCTCAGCTTTCTTCTATTTTGCCAATCGTCAAAAATGTGCCCAATGCCAGTATGCTGATCAAAGGCGACACTATTACGGTCAATGCGCCAGATTCAGCAGCATTAGATAAATTGGTTGCTGATTTACAAGCCGCAGCGCCAGCTATGACGGTACAAGCAGAAGGTCCGCTCGATGAACAAAGCGAGATTGATCGCAGTTTAGCAGCATCACAAGCGGCGATGCAGAACCTTGGTCAAGACCCAGATCCTCGTGATGTGGCTCGCGCGCTGAGCCTGCAAGTCGTGAACTTTGAAGTAGATAAAGCTATTATTCCAGAAGCTAACAAGCCATTATTGGACAATGCTGTTCAGATTATGGAACAAGTGCCAGATATGAAGCTGATGATTATCGGCCATACCGATAAAACCGCCGATGCCGCTTATAATATGAAGTTGTCACAAGAGCGCGCGCAATCGATGAAAGATTATCTGGTTGCGCAAGGTGCGGATCCAAGTAAGCTTATGACCAAAGGTATGGGCGAGACAGATCCAATCGCTGATAACGCTACAGAGCAAGGTCGTTTCCGTAACCGCCGTATCGAGTTCGTCGTCTATGATGAAACGGCAATGGCCAATGATGGCGTGGCGATTAGTAACGGTGCGCTCGATCCAGACTTAAATCCATTAGACAGTAACAATGATGATCTAATGCCTGACAGTGATGACCGTACAGGGAACAATTTACCTGCACCGAAGAGTTCGATACCGACATCGAATAGCAGACCAATTGACCCAGATTTAAACCCATTAGATCGCAATAACGATGATGTCTTACCAGATGGTGATGATGTCAGTCGTGGTACTGCCTTAGACCCAAAAGCCAGTAATTAATAAGAATTCTAATTACTTATAGTTATT
>NZ_PJBX01000180.1:0-98740 GCF_002836335.1 Psychrobacter sp. Sarcosine-02u-2
TATTATAAATGTCAGCTGCTATAAATTTATTGACTAAAATATGTAAACTCACAAACTCCCTTATATTAAGCAGCATACTTTTATATGAACCTTGCAATTGTGCCCTTATAAGCTTAAATGTAATGCTATATTGCGCCATTGTTAATTAATATTGCTGTAATATAAAGTAAATGTAGTAAAATTTGAATGTGGTCAAAAAACGACATCTAATTGATTTAGTAGATTAAACTTAAATGCAAACCATGATACACTAAAAATACAAAAACTCTATGCGAGTATCTACAAACACAACCACAAACGCTACGTACGTTGTTGATATTAGTTAGTATGTAACCGATTATCTAACTAATGGCAGCGCGGCTGCAGGAGGCATAATGAAGCAACTACCATTAACCAAACAGCAATTAATCGCTGCTCTGATTTCATTGAGTTTGGGCAGTGTTGCGCAAGCGGCACTTACCATTAATGGTAGTTCTAACTCTGAGTCTAGTGCTCGTGTGAGCTGGGGCGGTGCCGACAGCTTATCTGAAGCACGTAAAATCATGTACAACAGCAGTAATAGCTCGGCGATTAAAAAAGTAGACAATGGTTACGGCGCCACCAATATTACTAATGCACACAGTTTTGGAAGTACCAATAATAATAACTTTAACAATACCAACAGCTATAACACCGCTTATCGTGGCGGTTTTAACAGCGGTAGTATGATTCCAATCAGTACCGATTCGCGCAGTGTTGCGGTTATCGATGCTGAAACCGGCGAATCTATCTACGAAAAAGCTGCTGATATTGCCCGTCCGATGGCAAGTATTACCAAAATTATGACAGCGATGGTGGTGCTAGACGCCGGTCTTGACATGCGTGAAGAGATTACCCTTGATCCAGAAGATTTCGTCGGTCCAAAACGCGCCAGCTCAAACCTTAAGTCAGGTGACCGTTTGAACCGTGCTGAGATGCTACTTATGGCATTGATGAAATCAGAAAACCCAGCTGCAAAAAGCCTAGCGCGTAACTATCCAGGTGGTTATAGTGCCTTTATGCGCGCTATGAACCGTAAAGCACAAGATTTGGGCATGACCACCGCTTTCTTCGGTGACCCAACGGGTCTTGATAAGCGTAATGTCGCTTCATCAAATGATCTCGTTAAAATGGTACGTGCAGCTGGTAACTACGATGTCATTCGTCGTTTTTCGACCACCAAAAGCTATGACTTTTATGTCTCTAACTACTCAAGCGGCAACCGTACCTATAAAGCTAACAATACCAGCAGCTTAGTGCGTGATGGTAGCTATCCAATCGGTATCTCAAAAACTGGCTTTATCAATGAAGCAGGGCGCTGCGTGGTGATGGAAACCCGCGTCAATAATCGTCCAGCGATTATCGTGATTTTGGGCGCAAACAGTTCAGCGACACGTTGGGGTGATGCTAAAAATATCTTAAACAGTTTGGCGACTCGCCGTACCGTATAAGCGTGCTATTTTAATATTGATGTGCAAGGCTGTTATGTAATATAACGGCCTTTTTATTGGGTCAAATTTGAGCTTGTTTGAGGAAAAATGATATGTTCCAAGCATCGGCTATGGCGCCCGCGCCCAGATTATACTTACTTACCAATGATGATGAATTCGCGCTGTTATATGCAAAATTGGAAGCAGCATTAGCAACAGGGCTGGTAGCATTATTGCAAATTCGCCGTAAAAAAACCTTACAATCAGCAAATGGCAAAGCAAAACTCTATGAGGAAGCGCGGCAGGTGGTCAGCTTAGCTAGAGCCTATAATGTCGATATTGTGATGAACGATGACACTGCACTTGCCAAAAAACTTGGTATCGGGGTACATTTAGGTCAACAAGATGGTGAGATAAATAACGCCAAAACTGTCCTAGCACCAAGTGAAATTATCGGACGAACTTGTCACGGCGATGTAGCGCTGATCAAACAAGCAAAAGAAGATGGCGCAAGCTATGCGGCGATGGGCGCTGTTTTTGCCTCAAACACCAAACCTAATGCCAATGTGATATCTCGCCAGCAGCTCATTGAAGGTTGTCAACAGGGGATCGATATATGCGTGATAGGGGGATTGACGGCGGAAAATATAACCGAGCTTTCGGGTTTGCCAATTACCTATGTGGCGGTCGTTGGCGATATTATGGATTTGCCTGTAGAGAAAATTGCCGCGCGTTGTCAGCAATGGCAGCAGGCGCTTAGCAGATGGCAAACGCCTGCTTGATTAGAAAGTTATATCAATTCTTTAATCTTTAAAGCTAACATTTATTTCAAGTAACATTATTTGAAATAGCCATTAAAAATTATTCTGCATGTTCCATACACAACGTGGCATATGGCAGCGCTTTCAAGCGTTGCTCTTCAATTTGTTTGCCGCACACTTCACATTCACCGTAGGTACCGTTTTCAATACGGCTTAGCGCGTTTTCGACGTAGATAAGGCTTTGACGCGCTTCATCCATCAAGCTTGCGCGCATGTCGTTTTGACGGTATGAGATGGCCTGATCTTCCCAATGTTCATTGAGGTCGTCTTGCGGGTTTTGAATATGGTCTTCGATTTTATCAATGCGAGTTTCATATTCTTCCTTTAGGTTTAGCAGGTCTTGTTTGGCAGTTTCAATATCAATACTCATAATTTTCTCCTGAGAAATTGTTTTCATTGTTAGGTTTATTATTCATTATCATCATAGGTTTTATAATAAGCCGCTTTCTTATAATGAGCGGTGCTTATCACAAACACTCTTTTATCATAGACAGCCTAACGATAAAGTACCACCACGAAATGTTACTGTTTTTAGTACATGTGATTACTATTGAAATTTGGCAGTTATATGGATTGATAATCTATAGCGCAAAATTTATCGCAGTTCTTTATAAGAGAAGACTAAAAACTGCTAGAATACACCGCTGAAATTCTTGCTTGGACAGTTCTATAACACCAAGTGCGAGAATGACCCATAATATACGTCTTAAAATGACTATTTCGTGAAAACGTTTTGCAGTTAGCAAACAGCCATATTGTAGATTAACCATAGATGATGCATAGGAGCAGGTAATGAATTTTTTGCGTATGAGTGAGCTGAGCTTAGCGGATAAAGTGGTATTGATTCGTGAAGACTTAAATGTGCCTATCAAAGATGGCAAAGTCGCAAGCGATGCGCGCCTGCAAGCCAGTTTGCCTACCATCAAAATGGCGTTAGAAAAGGGCGCGGCGGTGATTGTTTGCTCACACCTTGGTCGTCCGACAGAAGGCAGTCCTGAGGCCATCTATTCGCTTGCACCAGTTGCTGACTATTTAAGCGATAAGCTAGCTGCGCCAGTCAGCTTGAATAAAGACTATCTAACTCAAGGCGTGGCAATCAAGGCAGGCGAAGTCGTGCTGCTAGAAAACGTGCGCTTTAATAACGGCGAGAAGAAAAACGACGCAGCGTTGGCGCAAAAATATGCGGATTTGTGCGATGTGTTTGTCATGGACGCTTTTGGCACGGCGCACCGCGCGCAAGCGTCAACCGAAGGCGTAACTCAAGCCATGCATCAAGCGGGCAAAGTCGCTTGCGCTGGACCTTTATTGGCCGCTGAGCTTGATGCCTTAAGTATTGCGCTTGAAACGCCAGCCCAACCGATGCTGGCAATCGTTGGTGGCTCAAAAGTCTCGACCAAGCTTGAAGTACTGCATAGCTTAGCTGAAGTCTGCTCGCAAATTATCGTTGGCGGCGGTATTGCCAATACTTTTTTGGCAGCGCAAGGTCATAGCGTTGGGGCATCATTATATGAGGCGGAACTGGTCGATACCGCTCGTGACATTATGAGTAAGACTGAGATTTTATTGCCAGAGTATGTGGTCGTGGCCGATAAAAATGAGATTGATTTTGCGGACTTTACCGGCTCGTTACAGAAAGCTACCGCTACTATTAAGTCAGTAGATGCCATCGGCGAGAACGAAATGATTTTAGACATCGCGCCAGAGAGCGCCGAGCAATTAGCGGCTGCTATTATTAAGGCAAAAACCATTTTATGGAATGGTCCGGTCGGCGTATTTGAAGTCGATGCTTTTGGTCAAGGTACGCAAATCGTGGCAAACGCGGTTAAAGACAGCCAAGGGTACTCGATTGCGGGCGGCGGTGACACGTTAGCGGCAATTGATAAATATCAAGTGGCTGATGGGGTTAGCTATATGTCAACGGGCGGCGGCGCGTTCTTGGAATTTGTAGAAGGTAAAGTGTTGCCAGCAGTCGCTGCTTTACAAATCAGCGAGTAATCGTTTTATCGTCATTTACCAATTAAGTAACATTAGACGTACAACTTATTATGAGCATCTGGGGTAGGCTATAAAAATAATAAAGTGACCACCGTGTTGGTTTTATTGTTGTTTGGCCTGTCTGTATGAGAGCTGCAGGATAAAAGTGAGCGTGAAAGGTCACAGCTTATTATTAAGTAGTAATTATTTGTTTCCATACTGAAAATTATGATTGCATGCCCAATTTGTACTCTATAAAATAGCGAAAATCATGTATTTGGCATGCTTTATTTACGAGAGGTTTATTATGTTAAAACGTCATTTGTTACTTGCTAGTGTCCTTGCTGGTACCTTTGCAATTACTGCATGTAGCCAAGAAACACAAGATAAAACGGAAGCTGCTGCTGAGTCTGCTGGTGACGACGCTGCTGCTAACACAGAAGTTGCCGCTGCTGAAACAGAAGCCGCTGCTGCTGACGCTGAAGTTGCTGCCCAAAACGCTGGCACCGAAGTTGCTGATGGTGCTGAGACAGCTGGGGCTGCTGCGACTGACGCGATAGAAAATACTGGTGAAGCAGTTGTAGTTGGCGCAAATGAAGCCGTTTCCGCTACTGCTGGCGTGGTTGCTGATGGTGCCTCTGCTGTTGAAGAGAAAGCCAGTGAAAACGCAGTAGAAGCAGAACAACAGTACTAATTGATTGCTAAGCAGTTATGATTCATTCAAGTTATTTGATTTTAATAATTGACTTGCATGCATAGCGCTATAATAAATAGCGGTCTTATAAGCCTCGAAATACTAAAAAGCTTTGGTGATGACCAAGGCTTTTTGCGTTTTATGCATTGTTAAAAGTAAAGTATGCAATAGCATCATTCATCAATTAAACCAAAGCTGTAACCTCGATACAATCGGTATGCTCAATAAAACCGTAAGCTTAATCGAGCCTAATAATGTGAGCCTAATAAATAGTCGCTCAACCGCTACGAAGCGTGGGCAAAATTTGCTATAATCTGCGCGTGATAATTGCTAGTAAAAATCCTGCATTTTCCCAACTGTTCTATAGTGCTGCTTGTCGATTTACCTACCTTGCAGCGAGGATAGAACACTTGTAATCACCAAATCGTTACAAGTATTTATTTTAAAATCTAATCAGAGAGCGTTTTATGGCCTTAATATCTTTACGTCAACTTTTGGATCATGCCGCTGAGCACAGCTATGGTGTCCCGGCCTTTAACGTCAATAACTTAGAGCAGATGCGTGCCATCATGATGGCGGCCGACGCTTGTGATTCACCTGTCATCGTGCAAGCCAGTGCGGGCGCGCGTAGTTATGCAGGGTCTGCGTTTTTACGTCATCTGATTATTGCTGCGATTGAAGAATGGCCGCATATTCCGGTGGTGATGCATCAAGACCATGGCATGTCACCTGCTATTTGCCAGCGCTCAATTCAACTTGGTTTTTCATCAGTAATGATGGATGGCTCGCTCGGTGAAGATGGAAAAACGCCTATGGACTATGATTATAATGCCAGCGTGACCCGCGAAGTGGTGAAAATGGCCCACGCGTGCGGCGTTTCTGTCGAAGGTGAAATTGGTTGCTTAGGTAGCCTTGAGACCGGCATGGCAGGTGAAGAGGATGGCTCAGGTGCAGAAGGTGTATTGGATCACGAGCAACTATTGACCAGTGCTGATGAAGCCGAGCAGTTTGTTAAAGATACTAATGTCGATGCATTAGCCATTGCCATTGGTACCAGTCATGGCGCGTATAAATTTACTCGTCCACCGACAGGCGATATCTTATCGATTGAGCGCGTCAAAGAGATTCATGCGCGTATCCCGCATACTCACTTGGTGATGCATGGTTCGTCGTCAGTACCGCAAGAATGGCTAAAAGTTATTAATGAAAACGGCGGTGATATCGGTGAAACCTATGGTGTGCCGGTTGAACAAATCGTTGAAGCGATTAAGCACGGCGTCCGCAAAGTCAATATCGATACCGATTTACGTTTGGCATCAACGGGCGCTATCCGTAAATTCTTGGCAGAAAACCCTAGCGAATTTGATCCACGTAAATATTTCAAAGCCTCTATGGTTGCGATGTCAGATATCTGTACCAATCGTTTTCAAGCCTTTGGTTCAGCGGGTCAGGCGCATAAAATTCGTCCAATCAGCCTTGAAGGTATGGTCGATTTTTATAAATAAGTGTGGCCAAAAAAGCATGCTCATTGAGCCATAACAGCCGCTTATTTTTAGCGCAAACGCTATAAGCAGTTTTTATATTAAATCTTATAAAAGGTGGTGGATTAATGATTGGATTGATTACGGGGCAGGTGCAATATTTGATGGCGCCGACTGCCTGTGTCATGACTGCCTCTGGCGTAGGCTACGATATAGAGCTGCCGCTGCCGTCATTTTGTCAGTTGCGTCTTAATGAGCAGGCGAGCATTTGGACGCATTTTCACGTGCGTGAAGATGCGCAGCTGCTTTTTGGTTTTATCGATCGTAAAGAGCGTGATGTTTTTCGCCAATTGATTAAAATCAATGGCGTTGGGGCAAAAATGGCGCTGGCGATGCTGTCTGCGATGTCGGCGGCTGAGCTAAAAATGCACGTCGAGCAAGAGTCTGAGACGGCATTAACGCGTATTCCCGGTATCGGTAAAAAGACTGCACAGCGTTTATTGATTGAGTTAAAAGATAAGCTGAAAAATATCGAAGTGGATAATAGCAGTTTAGAATTTGCGCTTCAGCCTGCGCCTATGTCTGCTGAAGGCAGTATCATCGCTGAGGTCGAGGGCGCGTTGATTAGCTTGGGCTATAAAGAACGAGAAGCGCAGCAAGCGATTAAAGCAGCGAAAAGTAATGGTGATACCTTTGCCGATACGCAGAGCTTGTTAAAAGCCACTTTGCAACAGCTCTCTGGCTTTTAATCATTTAAACTATAAGTAATTATGTTAAATTTTAAACAGATAAGCGACATTCATTGTCGCTTATTTTAGTTTTAGGCTGTGTTTTATTGACTACCTGCTTTATGATGTTTTGCATGACTTATGCGCAGCGTTTGGTTATGCTGTTTATGATTTAGTCCTTTAAAAATAATGATTTTAATAAAATGATAAAACCTATGATGCAAGATCGTTTGATTAATCCGTTAGAAGGGGCAGGTGATGCGCCTGACTCTAACATTCGACCGGCATTATTGGCTGAATATATCGGTCAGCCGGTGGTGCGTGAGCAAATGGAAGTGTTTATTGGCGCGGCACGCGGTCGCGACGAGGCATTAGATCATACCTTGATTTTTGGTCCGCCGGGGCTTGGTAAAACCACACTTGCTAATATCATCGCTCGTGAAATGGGTGGCAATCTGCGTTCTACCTCAGGGCCTGTACTTGAGCGTGCAGGGGATTTGGCCGCCATGCTGACCAATTTAGAAGCGGGCGATGTGCTCTTTATCGATGAGATTCATCGTCTAAGTCCGGTCATCGAAGAAATTCTTTATCCAGCAATGGAAGATTTTCAGCTCGATATTATGATTGGTGAAGGACCAGCTGCTCGCTCTATCAAGCTTGATTTACCGCCTTTTACTTTGGTGGCAGCAACTACGCGCGCAGGACTACTGACCTCGCCACTGCGAGATCGTTTTGGCATCGTGCAGCGCTTAGAATTTTATAATATTGCTGATTTGACAACGATTGTTAGCCGTGCGGCGCGTTTGATGCGGGTGCCGATGAGCGAAGATGGCGCAGTAGAGATTGCGCGCCGTTCGCGCGGAACGCCAAGGATTGCCAATCGGCTATTACGCCGTGTGCGTGATTATGCGCAAGTCAGAGGCGATGGTAGTATCAATGGCGCGATAGCGGGTAGTGCGCTTGATATGCTCGCCGTTGATAGACGCGGGCTTGATCATTTAGATAGACGTTATATCGAAATATTACACGAGCGTTTTGATGGGGGGCCAGCTGGCGTTGAAGCGATAGCAGCAGCGATGGCCGAAGATCGCGGTACGCTTGAAGATGTGATTGAGCCATATTTAATACAGCAAGGTTATGTGCTGCGTACGGCGCGTGGTCGGGTATTGACGCAAATGGCGATTGACCAGATGTTGTAGGATAGTCAGTTCGAAACGCACGAAACGTGTCTTTAATAGCATTGTGCAGGTAACAATTTTCCTCGCTTGCTGTGTGCTTTGCATTCCAGAGGCTTTGAAAAACTCATACCTGCAGCCACGCATTTATTTCAAAATAAATGAACCATATTAAAACTATAAAAGCGTTTACCTTTAATCGCACAATTAAAGGTAAACGCTTTTTCGTACTGCAGTTTTTTAAAATTAAGCTTTAGGTAAAGCTTCAGGCCATATCTTCCCTGGATTTAAAATGTTTTTAGGGTCAAGGGCAGATTTAATCGCTTGCATCAGCAATAAGGCATTACCATGCTCTTGCTGCATATATTTTTGCTTACCTTGTCCAATACCGTGCTCACCGGTACAAGTACCATCCATCTCAATCGCACGCGAGGCAAGGCGGCTGATAATACCGTCAGCGGTAGCGACTTCTTCAGGGTTGTTGGTATCGACCAATAAAAGAACATGAAAATTACCATCGCCGACGTGACCGACGATAGGTCCAATCATGCCTGACGCTTCGATATCTTTTGCCGTAGCGCTGACGCATTCTGCTAAGCGTGAAATGGGCACGCAGGCATCAGTCGATAGAGCGCTGGCTTCAGGTCGTAGGGCAGAGCTGGCGTGATAGGCGTTATGGCGCGCTTGCCACAGACGTTTACGCTCGGCTTCGTTGGTATCCCAAGCAAAATCTGTACCGCCGAACTCTTCGATGATATCGGTAAAGATTTGCGCTTGCTCGGCGACGCTGGCTTCTGTGCCATGGAATTCTACAAATAGCGTAGGCGTTTCTGTTAAATTCAAATTGGCATATTGGTTACAAGCTTTGATTTGCATCGCGTCAAGCAGCTCGATACGGGCAATTGGCAAGCACATTTGAATAGTCAACATCACCGCCTGACAAGCATCCTCAACCGTTGGGAAATGACAAATACCACTACCAATACACTCGCTAATACCAAATAGTTTAAGAGTAATCTCGGTGACAATGCCAAGTGTCCCCTCAGAGCCTATCATTAAGCGTGTCAAATCATAACCAGCGGCAGATTTTTTGGCGCGAGTACCTGTGCGCACAATATCTCCGCTCGCGGTCACCACTTCAAGGGCAAGTACCACATCTTTCATGGTGCCATAACGGACGGCATTGGTGCCTGAAGCACGGGTCGCGACCATGCCGCCGATACTGGCATTGGCACCGGGGTCTATCGGAAAAAACAAGCCAGTATCGCGTAAATAATGATTGAGCTGCTCGCGCGTGACCCCAGGTTGTACGGTAACGGTCAGGTCTTCATTATTAACCTGCAATATCGCATCCATGGCATGCATATCGATACATAAACCGCCATAGGGCGCGTTCAATTGACCCTCTAAAGATGAGCCAATACCAAAGGCAATGACTGGCATCTCATACTGATTGCAAATCTCAACCGCTGCAGCGACTTCGTGTTTATCCTGCACGGTCAATACCGCGTCGGGTGGCTGGTTAGCAAGCCAGGTCATGGTATGTCCATGCTGTTCACGTACGGTGATATTGGTGCTAAGTTGTTTGCCAAAGCGTGTTTGCAAAGCGGCAATCGCGTCACTATGATCCTTTTTGATTAAATCATGAGACTTGGAAGGTGATGTAGATGATATGGTCGACATAGGTAAATTCTCCATATAAGACGTATATTTACTGGTTAAACGACATGCTAAATAAGATAAAAAGTTAAGCTCTAATGCATTTTAATTGCCCTTTAACGACAATTAAAATGCATTAGAGCTTATTCAAGTGAGATATTTTGATAGTAATTAACGGATATTTTTTCGTTAAAAATTAATAGTCTAAGCTAAAACCCGCCAAATAACGACGATGATAGCCAATAGGTAAAAAATAGGCGCAAACCAACCGACTTGCGTGGCGATGGCAATAAATACCGCAAAACCTGATAGCGCTAGCCAATCACGGCGACGGTCATTGAGCATATCAGCGCGTATTTGTTGGATTTCTCGTAGCTGACTGTCTTGGCGCGACCCTTGTGAGGCAAGGCTTTGTAAACCCTGATCTAGCAGCTTAGGAATATCCGTCGTTGATAATAAAATCTCTGGCAACTGCTGCCGTAAGTGTTGCAAGTTACGCATCGGGTCTAGCTGCTCTTTAATCCAGCCGCTTAAAATGGGCTTCGCAAGTGACCAAATATCCAGCTCAGGATATAAATCGCGACCAAGGCCCTCAACATGCACCAAGGTTTTCAGCAGTAGCATCAATTGCGGCGGGATACTCATATGATGGCGACGGGCGATATCTAAAATTTGCATCAAGACGCCAGCAAAGTCGATATCGTTAATGGATTTTTGCAGCATCGGACCGACAGTGCGTTTCATATCACGCATGAGCGCATGCTTATCGGTATTGGGCGGTATCCACCCAGCACGGCTGACGATATCAACCATCGCCGTAAAGTTATTATTCATCACCGCCAACAGCATGCGCGCGACGATAAGTTGGTCGTCTTTTGACAGCGTACCCATGATGGCGCAATCAAGCCCGATATAGCGTGGCTCATGCCCTAAGTCAACCGCTGTCATATTTGCAGTGAGCGTTTTAACTGGCGGCGTTTCTACAAAGACATTACCCGGATGCATATCGGCATGAAAAAAGTTATCGCGGAATACTTGGGTGAAAAAAATCGTTAAGCCTTTTTCTGCCAGTGTCGCACGGTCATAACCAAGCTTATCAAACACCTCAACTTGCGAGATAGGAACGCCTTGGATACGTTCCATAATCATGACATTTTTAGCAGCGTCATAAACTTCAGGCACATACATCAGTGCTGAACCTAAAAAGTTGTTGCGCATATGGGTGGTATTGTCTGCCTCTAAGGTCAAATCCAATTCATTAAGCATCACTTGGCGATAATCTTCGACAATATCAACAATGTGAATCGCGCGCGCCGCTTCGATACGCGCTGATGCCCAATTAGCAAGCTCACGCAGTAGCTCAAAGTCTGCCACGATAGTGGTGCGAATATCAGGGCGAACGACCTTAACCACTACCTCACGGCCATCGTGCAAAGCGGCCGTATGTACTTGAGCGATAGAGGCTGCTGCTAACGGCTTAACGTCAAAGCGTGCAAATAGCGTAGCGATAGATTGACCCAAACCATGTTTTGGGTCTTGGATTTGGACAATGGCAACATCAGAGTCAAAAGGCTTGACCTTGTCTTGTAGCTGCACCAATTGCTCGATAATCTCAGGCGGCACCAAATCGCGGCGCGTCGATAGCAGTTGTCCCAGTTTTAAAAATAATGTCCCCATGTCCTCAAGCGCATATTTGATGGCATTAGGCTGATGTTTTTTACCCCAAGCTGCTGGATGTAAACGGATTAAACGCGCTAACGGTTGCAGCTGCGGCGCTTCTTCGACAGACAAATGGGTATCAATGCGATAAGCGGCGGCAATACGCCAAAGTTCAAGTAAGCGAGCGCGATGGGATAGTAGCATGAGATAGGGTTACTCTAAAAAGTCGAAAATAGGGCAGAGTCTATGATGGCGCATAGTTAGCGTTTAGGTCGTCATAGACTCTATTTATGATTATCTATGATTGCTTAAACGTGCTTGCTCATCTTTGATAGCGGCAAGCTTGGCTTCTTCACGTTCGATATCCGCACGCAGTTTTAATAACTGCTGCTTTAGGTCATTAACTTCGGCGGCTTCCATCGGATCAGGAGTAACATTACCCGCTACGTCATTGGCCCAGTCGCTGACATCGTTAAAGGCGCGCTTAGCATTATGACGCCAACTACCTTTTAGCTGCGAGATAAGCAAATGCAGTTGGCTGGCCATCGGTTTTCCAATAAACGGCTCAAGCTGGCCGGCGACATCAGGGTCAAATCCTGCAACCAGCTGCTTAAGTTGCATCAGCACTTTGTAATCCCCTGCAATCGGTAAGTTGCCTTCTGTGCCGCGCATCAGGTTCAGCAGCTGCGCTGGATTATCAACGGTAATGGTGCAATCTGGTCGACTATGGCCAAGTCGCGAACGCTCTAGGCTGGCCTGTTGGCGCTCATTCATACTGCCGCTTGGTTCAAACACGCTCTCTGTCATGACCGGCTCAAAGCGCAAACGCTCTTCGGTAAATAGAACGTCTATATTAATCTCAGGCATGCCCATATTGAGACGCAGCACTTTGCCCGCAAGCGGCGCTAGCCCAGCTTTAGTAATCTCATCGCTGGCAATGGCGATATTAATCAGCTTTTCGGCACCTGCCAAAAGTAAAACAGTCAGCATAAGGCTCTCACAATGTTTGGTTGAGCGCCATAAGCGTGGCGCATATTTCAATATTGGCTGTTATGACGATGTAAACGCCTGTTCAATGACAGACGTTTTTACATGATAAAAAGCTTGGTTATCTAAGCAGCTGTCAAAACTAAGCTCTACAGCTATTCTTTTCTAAACCTGTGCTTTTTTAAAACTATGATTTTTTAAAACTAGGCTTTAAAACCGCGATGCACCGCAACGATACCAGCGGTCAAGTTATGATAATCACAATTTTCAAAGCCTGCTTGCTGCATCATTTGTTTAAGCGTTTGCTGATCGGGGTGCATACGAATTGATTCTGCCAAGTATTGATAGCTCTCAGAGTCATTAGCAACCAACTTACCCATAATCGGCAACGCCGTAAATGAATACAAATCATAAGCTTTTGATAATGGCTCAAACACAGGTTTTGAGAATTCTAAAATCAATAAACGACCGCCTGGCTTGAGGACGCGATACATAGATTTTAGCGCCGCATCTTTGTCTGTAACGTTACGCAGACCAAAGCTGATAGTCACCAAATCAAAGCTTTCATCATCAAAAGGCGCCAAAGTTTCAGCGTTTGCTAAGACGAAATCAACGTTATTACAGCCGGCATTGATGAGGCGTTCGCGGCCAACTTCTAGCATCGCCGCATTGATATCTGATAATACCACATGGCCGTTGCGACCGACTTCACGGCTAAATACTTTGGCCAAATCACCCGTACCGCCAGCGATGTCGAGCACCTGCTGACCGGCGCGTACACCCGATAAGCTAATCGCATAACGTTTCCACAGGCGATGAATACCAAACGACATTAAGTCATTCATAATGTCGTATTTTTTGGCAACTGAGGTAAAAACATCGGCAACGCGCGCTTGTTTTTCTGCTTTATTGACCGTTTTATAGCCAAAATGCGTTTGCTCATTACCATCGGTATCAGGCGTATGCGGGTTATTGATGTCATCACGTTGGTTAAATAGCGTTTGCTTGGCCGTTTGTGCGTGCGTAGCAGTAGGATTGACGCTGTTATTTATGGTGTTTGGCATAGTCGTTTGTTGACCTTGTGGGGTTCCGGTTGGTAAGTCGTGCACTTGGGTAAAGTCATTATTATTGCTGCTATCGGCTGCAGCATTGGCATTCAGCGTCGTACTAGCGCTTTGGTTTTGACGCGCTTTTACTTGCGCGGTGATGCTTTGATTATGAGCAATACTATCTTTAACCAATTTATCTTGCAGATGACCATGAGAAGTAGGGTTATCAGTATGGGATTGATCGGCTTGGCTAAGGTTGTTATTTGAGTTATCAGTCATACGATTATCCTATTATTTGTTTTTATGATGGCGTATTTAAGCGTTATTTGCATAGGGTTTAAACACCGATTGCATACGGTTTAAACCCTATTTAAGCACTATAGCGGTCAGTTAGCCACGGGCATTATTGACCCTATCATACACCAAACGCTGCTGGCTTACCGCCATTATTGGTGTCATGAACTTCGTCAATAATCTCAAGCTCGCGCTCACAAAACGGTTCAATAAAGCTGCTGACACTTTTTAGCGGTTTCATCGCTTTAAAGCCTGAATCGATAAAGTCGTAAAGCGGCTGGAAGTTATGGCGATAAGCCGTTCCTTTTGCGAGACCAAAGGCTTTTTTGAGCATAAATGAATTCAAATCTTTATCGGTACGGTAGCAGACCTCTTTTAGATTGTTAATCTGCATGCGGCGCTCATTGGCCTCATCGACTGCGCGGTAAGCGGCAAGCATATTCTCTTCATTGACTGCTAAATCTTGCGCAACCAACCACTCGGCCAAATGTAAATCCAGCTCAATTGCCAAGATAGACGCTTGAATGCCCATGCTGCCCGCTTCTAAAGAACCTTCTTTAGCAAGGCGCTCTAATTTTTTGGCTTTGGGAAGAATACGATCTAACTGCTCTGCCAATACTTTAAATTCATCACCACCATATAGCTGGGTTAAAAAATACTCTGCCATCGGTTTGTTTTTTGGTTGTTCAAACAGCGCGCTATGGGTGCGCTTAATACGTGCTTGTTGCCATGCTTGCACTTCTTTGAGCTTGGTATTTAAGGCAGCATCTTTATGGTGTGGCAGCGCCCAAAAACGGTTTAAGTGCTGTTGTAAATTGGCTAACGCAGACATGGCAAGTAATCCTATAAAAAGTAAAAATGGCAATAAAATTGCTAATAAAAGGGTTGAGATAATACTAAATTCTTATCTTTGTGGGCAGCTATTAAAGCATGCGCGCAAGATTTTGTTCACCTTAAAAGAAAATACCACAGAATACAAATGCCAAACTGTTACATAGCAGGGTTATTTACTGGTTTTACGCAATGCTATGATTCACTATATAAATAAGACAGCTAATAAAAACCATAAATAAGACCTATATAAAAATTATCTAATAATAAAGCGAGTATGGACATGAGCAAAAAAAATAAATCGACTGAAAGCCAAGCGCCAGAAGCGGTAAGTGACCAGTTTAGTAAGCAAGTCGTCGAGCAGCGTTTGACGCCCAATCCGTTAAATATCTTTGCTATGGACAAAGATACATTGCGCTTGGCGTTAGTCACCGCTCAGTTTGCCCTACGCGCCACGCGGCAGCAAACACCGCCGACTACCAATAAACCAACTGGGCTCTTGGTGCTGGTCAACGGCATGGAGCAAGCGGGCAAGGGCACCGCAGTCACCCAGCTGCGGCAATGGGTTGACCCGCGCTTACTCAAGGTTGAGGCGACTATCGGAGATTGTCCCTTAGAGCATCAGCCGATTTGGCAAGCGCATACCAAAGCGCTGCCACGTCATGGCGATGTGATGGTGTATTTTGGCAACTGGTATGCCGACTTACTCTATAACGTCATGCGCATGGCGACCCTAGATGATGACGATAAGGTGAAAAAAAGTGAAGATAAGAATAATAAGACGCTGAAAAATAACGCCTTGCCTATTGGCCAATGGCAAGACTATTTAAAGCAAGAACTCACCAAACTACAAGCCTTTGAACAAGATCTTGCTGCTAACCAAACCAAACTGCTTAAATGCTGGTTTCATGTCGATATCGAAACCTTGCAGGCGCGGCTAAATGACGATGAAGCTGATCCAGAGTTTTTATATCAAATCGATTGGAAAAGTAAACAGGTCGTCGATACTTTTAATAAGGTAGCAACCGCGCTATTACGCCAGCAGAATGACTGGATTATTATCAATGGTGATGATAAATCAGAGGCTGCCACTCATTTTTGTCATGAAGTATTGCAAGCGATGCAAACCGCGCTCGAAAGCAGTAAAGCAGAAAGCGGTAAAGCAGAAAGTCAGAATATAAAAGAAGCAGCAAAATTCGAGCTTGTAGCAATCCCTAAAATTTTGATAGAGGTTGACGATACCGAGATAGATAAATCTGACTATCATAAAGCGCTTGCCGATAAGCAAGCACACCTTGCCAAATTGCTACGGGCGCGTCAGGGTCGGCACGTGGTCTTTGCCTTTGAAGGGATGGACGCCGCTGGCAAAGGCGGCGCGATCAAAAGGCTGGTTGCGCCACTCGATCCGCGCGAATATCAGATTTATAATATTGGCGCACCGATGCTATATGAATTGCAGCATCCTTATTTATGGCGTTTTTGGACCAAGCTGCCCAATGAGCAAATCGATCGTATCAGCCGTATCGCCATCTTTGATCGTACGTGGTATGGACGCGTATTGGTCGAACGTATCGAGGGCTTTGCGACTGACGCAGAATGGCAGCGGGCTTATGCTGAAATCAATCGTTTTGAAGCAGATTTGGTCGCCGCTGGCACGATAGTTATCAAATATTGGCTCGCTATTGATAAAGAGGAGCAGCTCAAACGCTTTGAGGCGCGTGAAGAGACGCCGCATAAGCAGTTTAAACTGACCGATGATGATTGGCGTAATCGTGATAAATGGGTGGATTATGTGCAATCGGCGGCTGATATGTTGGCACGTACCAATACCAAGGATGCACCTTGGGCAATCATCGCGACTAATGAAAAGCGTCAAGCGCGACTAGAGGTATTAGACCACGCTATTAAACAGCTATCCGCGGCATTGTCTATCACTGCTGATACTAAATAAATGGATGATAAGTGATGGCTCGTATTGAATAGTAATAGTGATAAAGGCTTTATACGAGTTTAAAGGTTAGTATTATTTCTTATTTGAAGTCTTAGGAAAAATTAGCAACAATTTTCTACTAAATAGGCGGCTTTTTTGAGTGATATATTCAAAGTTACAAATCTCGCAATATCATCATGCAATCTGTGTCTATATTTAATATAATAGGCGCGTAATAACTTCTGCCTGCTCACAAAATAGCTGCACAGTCAGAGATGGTATTTATCCTATAAATGTTTTAATTATTAACAACAGATTTTTTATAACCAACGCTATCACTATAAAACCTAAGCCGCAAGCTGCTGTAATCGGATGATTTGGCAAGACTACTTGCGGCTTTATGGCATTTTGTGGCTTAGGTTTTTCGCTGATAGGTGGGCAAGCTTGCGCGTGAATATTTACAAGCACGCAAAACTATCAGGACGATATAGAGCGCAGTAGATAGCAATTTTTTATAACCATATTTTCAAATTCGTACATTCAGAGCAGTATTTCGAGAAACAAATTCAACATAGTAAGTCAAAACCACGTTGCGGACGCGCTATCATAATGTTGGGTGGTGCAAACAATGCCATCGTTAGCGCCGCAACGTCATTAATCACCTATAATTTCAATCAGCTTACGCAGGACGTATCAACGTATGGGTATTAGCAGCAGTTCTACAGGACCAACCAAAGCAGTCGGTTCTATGAGAATCAATCTATTTTTTGCCATTTTACTGATTGCGATGACCGCCTACTTTTTATGGTGGGGTCTAGATTACACCATGCATCAGCAGACGACGCTATTTATCGTAGCGACGGCTTTTGGTGTGTTTATGGCATTCAATATCGGCGGTAATGACGTCGCCAACTCCTTCGGTACTTCGGTGGGAGCAGGGACGTTGACGATTCCGCAAGCTTTGGGTATCGCCGCGATATTTGAAGTGTCGGGCGCGGTACTGGCGGGCGGTGAAGTCACCGATACCATTCGCAGCGGCATCGTTGACTTAGATGGTTTATCGGTTTCGCCCAATCAGTTTATTTATGTCATGCTCTCAGCGCTTATCGCGGCGGCATTTTGGCTGTTGTTTGCCACCAAAAAAGGTTTGCCCGTTTCGACTACGCATGCCATTATCGGTGGCGTCGTTGGTAGCTCTATTGTACTCGGTATCTCTTTAGGTGGTACCGACATGGCACTATCGACCGTCGATTGGGGTACGATTGGAACAATTGCCATCTCTTGGGTCATCTCACCAGTGTTAGGCGGCGTATTTTCTTACCTGTTATACGGCCAAATTAAGAAAAAAATCATTGAATATAATGATAGAACCGAAGCGCATATTGCGACGCTAAAAGACGATAAAAAAACCGTCAAGCAAAACCACAAAGAGTATCTAGAAAGTCTAACCGAGTCAGAGCAATTGGCGTATACCTCAGCGATGCTGCGCGATCAAGAAATCTATAAAGATGATGATTGTGACATCGAGGATTTAGAAACCGATTATTACAAACAGCTTTATAAGATTGAGCACGAACGTAGCAACCTTGATACCCTAAAAGCCCTCAAACAGTGGGTACCGCTCATCGCTGGTGCAGGCGGCGCGGTCATGACCTCTTTGGTGGTGTTCAAAGGCCTAAAAAACGTCAACAGTAACATGACGACGATTCAAGGCTTTTTCATCATGGGTATGATCGCGGCGCTGGTGTGGCTTGCGACCTTTATTTATACCAAAAGTATCCGCGGCAAGCATAAAGAAGATTTGACCAAAGCGACGTTTATTATGTTTAGCTGGATGCAGGTCTTTACTGCTTCCGCCTTTGCCTTTAGTCATGGCTCAAACGATATCGCCAATGCTGTCGGTCCTTTTGCGGCGATTATGGACGTTATCCGTACCAATAGTATAGCGACTGAAGCGGCTGTACCGCCTGCGGTGATGTTGACCTTTGGTGTGGCGCTCATCGTTGGTCTTTGGTTTATCGGTAAAGAAGTTATTCAAACCGTTGGTACTAATCTAGCAAAAATGCACCCAGCTTCAGGCTTTTCCGCGGAATTGGCTGCGGCTGCCGTCGTCATGGGCGCGTCGACCATGGGTCTGCCCGTATCGAGTACGCATACGCTGGTTGGTGCGGTATTGGGGATTGGCATCGTCAATCGTGATACCAATTGGGCGCTGATGAAGCCTATCGGTTTGGCATGGGTAATTACCCTGCCTGCGGCCGCTTCGATGTCGGCTATCAGCTATCTGTTATTAAGTAATATTTTTAAATAAAAGTTTTATCGTTATTTATTATGGTTTTCTATTAATAAATAAAAAACGCTTATCGGCAGCTGCTGATAAGCGTTTTTTTATACAAGTTTGAATGTTTACTCGGTACCAAACTGCTTACGTTTTTTGGCAAAAAAGCGGTCCAATCTGTCCATCGCATCTTCTAAATCATGCAGATTGGGCAAAAACACCAAGCGGAAATGGTCGGGTGCATCCCAGTTAAAGCCGGTCCCTTGTACCATTAAAACGTTTTCTTCTATCAATAAATCCATCATAAACTGCATATCGTCTTTGATAGGATAAACCTCAGGATTCATCTTTGGAAAGCAATAAAACGCCCCTTGCGGCATGGTACAAGAAATGCCTTTTATTGCGTTAAGACGTGAAACGGCCAGTTCGCGCTGCTTTGATAGCCGTCCTGATTTTGAAGTGAGCTCTTTCATACTTTGATAGCCGCCCATTGCCGTTTGAATGGCATATTGCCCTTGAACGTTTGAGCATAGACGCATAGACGCTAGCATATCTAAGCCCTCGATAAAGTCGGCAGCGTGGTCTTTTTTACCAGACACCATCATCCAACCAGCACGGAAACCGGCGATGCGGTGCGACTTTGATAAGCCGTTATAAGACAGCACCAGTACATCATCAGTCAAGGTGCTCATCGGCGTATGCGTCATGTCATCATAAAGAATACGGTCATAAATCTCATCGGCCATGATGATTAAATCATGCTCTTTGGCGACTTCGATAATTTGCAATAACACCTCATCACTATACAGCGCGCCCGTTGGATTATTGGGGTTGATCACCACAATGCCTTTGGTTTTGGACGTAATTTTAGACTTGATATCTTCGATATCAGGATGCCAATTGTCGTCTTCATTACAGCGATAATGTACCGCTGTACCGCCTGCTAAGTTGGCCGCGGCTGTCCAAAGCGGGTAGTCGGGCATTGGCACAAGCACCTCATCGCCATCGTTCATGAGTGCTTGCATGGTCATCACAATCAGCTCAGAAACACCATTACCCAAATATACATCGCGCACATCGACAGCTGATAGCAGACCTTTTGATTGATAATATTGTAAGACCGCTTTACGTGCCGCAAAAATCCCTTGCGAGTCCGAGTATCCTGTCGCTTCTGGCAGGTTCATCGCTACATCGCGCAAAATCTCATGCGGTGCTTCAAGGCCAAACGGCGCAGGGTTGCCAATATTTAGCTTTAAAATGCGCTTACCTTCAGCTTCCATTTTATTGGCTGTTTGCAAAAGCGGACCACGAATGTCGTAGCAAACGTTTTGTAATTTATCGGATTTTTTAATTGGATTCATAGAGTGACCACTTATCGGGTTGGGTTGTAAATTTGCGGTAGAAGTAGGGGCTACGCTTTGCTGCCCAGGGGTTTCGTTTTTATTATGAATATTGGTTGTATTATAAGAATTGATAGGTTGATTTGAATTAGCAACGCTATCCATGTCGTTTTGCAAATCGCTACGTAATAAATAGCCTTCGCTACAGCCTAAGATACGCGCTAGGGTCGGCAGCTTCGATGACACGATACCATTGGTGCCGCGCTCCCAATTAGAAATCGCACCGCGACTCACCTTGGCCCCTGCTGCCGTCATCGCCTGCGCCAATTGTTCGGCGGTCATGCCTTTATCGCGGCGCAGCTGTACCAGTCGTTCGGCTTGCATACTTTGAGAAGTTTGGGAAAATTCGCTATCAGACATTGTTGTTTGAGCCTTTTATTAAAGATAATCTATTCCTAATGCAAGATATTATTGCATACACTTTATTAATGCAAGCCTAAAGACAGAATTTTTATAAAGTTGATATTTAATGCAAGAATAACTTGCAATCTATCGTGATTTTTCAGCAATAAAAAAATGAGCCAAATGCGCGTTTAATAAAATTACAACTTTACTGATTTAGGCGGCAGCGTAATTTGCTATATTTTACTTCTCTATCTCTAATGTTATTTCTTTAAACCTGAAACTTTACACTGCTAGATTGAGGACTTTTATAATCACTACCTTGAATAGTCAGACAATCAGCAGCAGATAAAGCCTAGCGTTTTTATAAAAACGTACGATAAATTGGTCAGTAACTGACATATCGCAAATGAGATAACCAATCATTTAATAAGGATAAAAGATGCAAGACAATCAATTAAGCAAAGAAGAAATCAGCCAATTGACCGACGCAGATTGGAAAGCGCGTTTAAGTGCCGACGAGTATCACGTCATGCGCGAGAAGGGCACAGAGCGTCCATTTACCGGCGTTTATAACGATGTCAATGATAAAGGTATCTACCGCTGTAAAGGCTGCGGTGCCAGCTTGTTTGAGTCGGACAATAAGTTTGACGCCGGTTGCGGCTGGCCAAGCTTCGATCAGAGTATCGATAATAGCGCTATCGATGAGCACGAAGACAATTCACTTGGCATGCGCCGTACCGAAGTGACGTGTAGCAATTGCGGCGCGCATTTGGGACACGTATTCCCTGATGGCCCACGTGAGACCACTGGTATGCGCTACTGTATCAACTCAGTGTCTATCGATTTGGATAAAGCTGAATAATAAGTATTAATATAATCAATGTTTTAGTCAAAGTTAGCATGATAAAAGGGAAGTACGCGGTGCTTCCTTTTTTCTTATCAGTACGCACGTTAATAGTAAAAATAATAAAACAATCAATTTAAGGATGAATCATGAGCACTATTTACGATTTTACCGCTGAACGTATGGATGGCACCTCGCAAGCCTTTGCTGATTATAAGGGCAAAGTATTATTAATCGTCAATACCGCCAGTAAATGCGGCTTTACGCCGCAGTTTGAAGGCCTAGAGGCGCTGTATCAACAATATAAAGAGCAAGGATTAGTGGTGATTGGCTTTCCTTGTAATCAGTTCGGCGCGCAAGACCCTGGGACTAACGAGGAGATTGGCACGTTTTGCCAAAAAAATTATGGCGTCAGCTTTCCAATGATGGCAAAAATTGATGTCAACGGTAAAGATGCGCATCCGATTTTTGATTGGCTTAAAGACCAAAAAGGCGGGCTGCTGACAGATGGTATCAAATGGAATTTTACTAAGTTTTTGATTGGTGCCGATGGGCAAGTGATTGACCGTTATGCGCCAACGACGAAGCCTGAAGCCCTGAAAGCAGATATTGAACAAGCATTAGCGGCCAAATAAATAATAAGCTAGAGAAATTATTAATTTTATGTAAAATATAAAGCCAATAAAAACATAGGTTTGCATAAATTGCTGCTAAATTAAGAAAAAATACGCAAGAAAAAGGCAAATAGGGTTTGACAGCCATGTGTAAATCTATATAATACACACCCACAGAGCGAGGCTTTAGTTAGTTCTCTTCTGTTGAAAGTTATTTAAAGGGTGACAGCTTTGAATGTTAAAACTTTCAGGGAATTCTATTTAAAGGATTTCCCTTGCGAAGCTAAAATTGCAGTGCAATTTTTTAACGCTTTTCAGGGTGATTAGCTCAGTTGGTAGAGCGTCTGCCTTACACGCAGAATGTCGGCGGTTCGAATCCGTCATCACCCACCACTCATTTAGCGAGTGGGTCTTTTAGAAGACGACATGCTAAAGACGACCTAAGCAGCGGTAGTTCAGTTGGTTAGAATACCGGCCTGTCACGCCGGGGGTCGCGGGTTCGAGTCCCGTCCGCTGCGCCATATTTAAAACGAATTTAAACGATTAAGTTTAAGCAAGTTTCGCCTCAAACATTAGCTTGTTTGAGGTTTTTTTGTGTCTAGCTTTCCTCTTAAGGCCTTTATTTATAAGCTCTGGTTGTTTGCCTCTATCGACCGTTAAGAAAAGGTCTGCTCTTTAATAATGCGTAAATGATAAGTTTTTTCGCATGAGCTCTATCTTTTGAAAATCGGTGACCAAGTGCTTGGTGACCAAACGGTGACCATTTCGTGACCAAGGTTATTAAAATTTGGATGTGGCAACTGACCCCCAAATTTTATGCTTATCGATAAATTTAGAAGCTTAAAGGATTAGCCTCAAACTAAGTTTAAGATAAAGATGGAAACCTTTCTATCCATTTACCTGTAATTAATTTGTCAGTCTCGATGCAAAACGGTATAGCCCATAATCTCAATTCTTCTGCTAAATCAAAACATTCCAAAGGTATGTTGAACTGATGATGTTTAGGATAAATTAGCATCATGTCCCCACAACCATCCAAATATAGTCAGCTCAAAATAAAATTGTTATGGTTAGGGCAAACATCATAAAACAATTTGGATAAGTCGTTTTCCATCCAGCCTTGGCGTAGAAACTTCACCTGAGCCCATTTCTTTTCGATAGGGTTTAGGTCTGGGCTGTACGGCGGCAACCAAAGAATACGATGCCCGTGCCTGTTTAGTAGCTTTTGAATGCGTTTGCTCTTATGAAATCTGGCGTTATCCATCACAATCACGCATTTGGTTTTAAGACTTGGGATTAGGGTTTGTTTGCACCAGCCGTAGAATATGCTGCTGTTGATGTTGTACTTAAAGTAATCAAGTGCAAACAGCATCTTCTCATAAAGAGCAGCAATGACATTGGTTCGCTTTTTACCTTGCCAGTTGTAGCGATCAATACAAGGCTTACCAATAGGCGCGTAACCATGGGAACGAATGGTTTCAGCCTCAAAGCCACTTTCATCCATATAGACAATAGGATAGCCTTGCTGCATAAAGCTATTAAGCTTACTGTGATATATCGCTCTTTTTATCGGACATGCCTTTGGATGCTCTAATGTCTTTTTTTTGACTGATGCCTAGGCGCTTTAGGGCATGATGAATGCCTGTTTTACTACAGTTTAAACGACGTGCTCGCTCGTACTGATAATCATCAGGATGTTCTTTGACATCATTGAGTAGCACGTCATCTGGTATTTTATAGGGTTTGGTTTGCCTGGTTGTTTTACTATGAACACGTCTCTTCCAGTTTTGTATGGTGGTTGGGCTGAGGTTATAGAATTTAGCTGCCTCGGCAAAGGTCATACCCTCGTCTAAGCTTTTTAGTACTTGTTTGCGGAAATCTAGTGAGTAAGTCATGGTCTTTATAATAACAATTGAATTTGTTAATTATTTTATAACATTTTTAAGTAGGATTGACTATACTATCATCCAGATATGAAAGTAGGCAATGAGAACGTAAAGGACGTGCTAAGACACTATCCTCAAATCACAAAGGAGCAAAAGGTAGATCTAAAAAAACAGGTAGGAGTACTACCAATATTAGAACTAAATCCTTATCTGGACAAGATGCTAGGAAAAGACAGGGACATAATGTTTTAGAAGGGTAAGCATCCGACCATCCCATCTTTCCCTCACTTAAAAAATGCGAGATAGTGTCCACGATTAATAATCGTGGACACTAACATGACAACACAACCACCTAACAAACCCAAACGTAGAACTTACAGTGCTGAGTTTAAAGAACTTTTAGGGTGTGTTGACAATTACCGTAAAAGGATAATCGTCGCTGCTAAATAGATATTAGCAGCAAACGACTCATCCGTTTTTTCAGCACGCATGGCAATTTTCTTGAAATCTTTCAGCTTACAGAAGAAGTTCTCGATCAAATGACGCCACTTGTACATTTCTTTATCGAAATCTCGTTGCTTTAAACGAGAGCGTTTAGGGGTATGACCGCTTTTCTATTTTGATTGATAGTTGGCAAAGACAATCGTCTATACTTAGCAAAGTGTTTAACAAAACTGCTAATGTCTTATAAAACTAAATAAACAACACGCCGCATAGACCAACCACCGCCAGTACACGCTGGATCATCAGGCTGTCTTGCAAGTGAGTATTTAGGTAAGTGGCAACGCCTCTACCCACAGTATACAGACCAAGCATGGCAATAATCATACCGATGAAAAAGCCTGTTGTGCTACTGTTAGCGGGTACTTCGATAGCGTGCGCTGCCCCATGGAGCATAGCAAGTGCACCAAAGCCTGCGATGGCTAAGTTATGCCACGTTTTTACCGACGCTTCATTGCTTTGATTGAATCCACGGTTAAAGTAGCGGCTCATCAGTGCCATGGTGAGTAAGACGATAGACAGTACAATGCCGGACTCAATAAACGTACTGTTCAAGCTCATATTTAAGCTTAGGGCAAAACCTGCCACTAAACCTAAGCTCAACGAGACAAAGCCTTTTTTAAAGCTGTGCATTTGCGTCAAGAGCATGCCCATACCGAGCGCTAGTACAAGATGATCCAGCCCCGTCAAAGGGTGCATGATACCTGACAGTACTGAGTTGCCAAAGGCTCCATCAGCTGCTATCACCCCATGCCCAGGGTGAGCAAATACTAGTGTTGGCAGTCCCGTTAACAAAGATGACAGTGCTAGAGTGCGAGTCATTGCCGCCTTATCGATTAGATTTTTAGCTGTCTTATTTTTAGTCATGGTTTTTGAAGCTTGTGTGCTCATGATGTGTCCTTAATGGTTTAATAAGTCGATATATAGTCGAACCACTATTAAAGTGTTACAGCGTTAGACTCGTTTAGCTTACTACTGTAGTACTTGCACTCGTTTGCCTTGTACCACTTTTAATATTGATTGACTATAGGGATTTGTAGAACATCTATTTATACGCAGCACCTTATGCCGCGCTAATCATGCCTTTATCTAGGATAAAGGTAACGATATCATCGAGACCTTCGCCGGTTTTCATGTTACTAAAGACCACGGGCTTATCGCCGCGCATCTTTTTGGCATCGCGCGCCATCACCTCAAGTGAGGCGCCTACTAAGGGGGCAAGGTCGGTTTTATTGATAATAAGTAAGTCAGATTTCATAATGCCAGGTCCGCCTTTACGAGGGATTTTATCGCCTGCTGAGACGTCGATGACATATAGGGTTAAATCAGATAATTCAGGGCTAAAGGTCGCTGCCAAATTATCGCCGCCAGATTCGATAATAATAAGCTCAAGCCCTGCAAATTGGTGTTGTAGTTCAGCGATGGCAGATAAATTGATGGAGGCATCCTCACGGATAGCAGTATGCGGACAGCCGCCCGTTTCGACACCGCGAATACGCTCGGCTGGCATGGCCTCGTGACGCGTTAAGAATTCAGAGTCTTCTTTGGTATAAATGTCGTTGGTCACCACTGCCATATTGACGTCATCACGCAAGCGTTGACACAATCTTAGCGTGAGTGCGGTTTTTCCTGAGCCAACGGGACCGCCAATACCTAAACGTAGAGGAGATAAGCTAGTCTCTGAATGGGTATGGTCGGCTTTGGGTGTAAGTGCCATAAATAAATATCCTCAATAAAGTCGTGAGTAATTAAAAGTTTGGTACAAATAAATAGTGTTTAAGTGAAATAGTGTGGGTTAGCACTCAAGAGCGAAACAAACGGCTATATTGTCTTTCATGCTGACATGACAGTATCGCTAAATTCGGCAAGTTAGCTGACATATGCAGCTCTTGATAAAGCAGGTTTAGCTTTAAGATGCTAGTCTCCTCTAGGCTGTTAGCCGCTAACGATAGTTTTTGCACCTGCAAAAAGCTTTGCTGAACGCTAGCTGCTAAGGGCGGTATGCGCTCACTTAATAACTGCTGCAACTGCCAGATGATACGCTGACCTGCCATTTGTCCAAGTGGTACAGTCTTGACCGCCGCCAGCACCATGTTCTCAATTTGCCCAAAAGCATAGGTAGTCATAGCTTGCGCAGGCTCAAGTTGCCAATACGAGCTGATATGTGCAAATAAGGGTAAAAACCCATGAGCAAGCAGACGATCAGGCACGTCAAGCTCAAGCACATCACCAAGCCAAGCCGATAAAGACAGTGCCAGTTGGCTCGACTCATAGACAAACTCTTTGCTTTCGCGGCTGGCGTGGTAATCGGCACCTAAAGCATCAGTAAGGGCGTTATCATCACTCATAAGCGCTGCCATCATAAGCGCCAATAGCGGTAGCTCGTAACGACATAATGCCAGTGCTAAATAGTCGCTCATAAACTCCAAGCTACTGGCCTCGTCACAAATAAGCCCGGACTCAATAGCCGGTTCTATACCTTGTGAATAGGTGTAACTACCGATCGGCAGGTTACTTGACGCCAGCATAAGCAAACGTCCGGTGACGTCTATATCTATAGAGTTTAGCGCAGTTATCGCGTCTATTGCGTCTACCGCGTTTGCGCTCGATTGCGCTAAGGGCGTCTCATGATTAGTCATAAGCGTTGCCATCGCTATGCGAATGTCCGTTATCGCTTTGAGCGCTGTGAGTATGAGCATATGCATAAGCATGGCTGTGATGAGCGTGACTGTGTCCATGGCTATCAGTATGGCTATGCGCATGACCGTGAGCGTGTCCCCCGTGCTCACCTTTATAGGCTCCCGTTTCTGGTTCAAACGCTGCTTGTACCGCTTGAGTATGTAGGCCAAGCTGACCCAGCATCGCCTCTAACACGTGGTCAGGCTCAAAGTACAGGGCGTCAGGGGTAATCATTAAAGGCACGTGACGGTTACCTAGATGATAAGCGCCCCTCATAAGATCGAAGCTATTATCAGCGGTGACTTTGATTAACGCTTGCTTAGCGGCCATCACCTGTATCAATTCGCCTTGATTATTAGCCAGCACACTGCCATTTTTGATGGTTTCTGTGCGCGGTAGGTCAATACCGACGGCTTGTTGCTGCTGCGTTTGCGCTTTAAAGCGGCTACGCTGACGGGTATCGAAATCGAGATATAAAAAGTGATGTGCCTGTTTTTGATCATCAATAACGGCTTGCTGCTTGGCGCTAAGCGCTGCTGGGTCGAGACGCTGTGTATATATTTTCATAAATTGCTTTATCGTCCGTTCAAATAGGGGAATAGGGGGTTGATGTCTAGTGAGCTGAGTTAGCACTACTATAAAAGCCCTTTAGAATAAAAAGTAACGCTGAGCCATTGGTAAATAGTCAGCAGGCTCACAGGTCAACAGCTCCCCATCAGCATGAACCTCATAAGTCTCTGGATTGACTTCCATAATCGGGCAGTAGCTGTTAAATTTCATATCTTGTTTTCGCATTTGACGAATGTTGTGTACTGCTTTAATGACTTTATTTAGTCCCAACTGCTTATCAACACCTTTCTCTAAGGCAGTACGCGACATAAAGGTGATACAAGTTTGCGCTACCGTTTTAGGGAAGCTGCCAAACATAGGGCGATAGTGGACAGGCTGCGGGGTAGCAATGGAGGCGTTAGGGTCGCCCATAGGCGCGGCAGCTATCAACCCGCCTTTGATAATATTGTCCGGTTTTGCCCCAAAAAACGCGGGTGACCATAAAACCAGATCCGCCCATTTGCCAACTTCAATAGAGCCGACCTCATCGCTGATACCGTGGGTAATAGCGGGATTGATGGTGTATTTAGAGATATAGCGTTTGATACGAAAGTTATCATTACCGCTATCAAAGTCGGCATGACTTAAGGTGATATGTTCTGAGGACTGCTCCGTTTTGGCCGTTTGGTCAGGTGCTAAGTGACCACGCTGCGTTTTCATTTTATCAGCGGTCTGCCACGTGCGAATAATGACCTCTCCTACGCGCCCCATCGCTTGCGAGTCGCTGCTCATCATGGAGATGGCGCCCATATCTTGCAAAATGTCCTCAGCAGCAATAGTCTCGCGGCGGATACGACTCTCAGCAAAAGCCACATCCTCGGCGATGGCTGGGCTTAAGTGGTGACAGACCATGAGCATGTCGAGGTGTTCATCGATGGTATTGACCGTAAAAGGACGCGTCGGATTGGTTGACGACGGCAAGACGTTGGGTTCGCCAATGGCTTTTAGGATATCTGGCGCATGACCACCGCCTGCGCCTTCGGTGTGAAAGGTATGGATGCAGCGCTCTTTAAAAGCAGCTAACGTGCTATGCAAATAGCCACTTTCATTTAATGTATCGGTATGGATAGCGACCTGCACATCGTACTCATCAGCCACACTCAAGCAATTATCAATAGCCTGCGGTGTTGAGCCCCAGTCTTCATGCAGTTTTAGACCGATAGCCCCCGCTGCAACTTGTTCGATAATAGGCTCAGGTAAGCTAACGTTACCTTTACCAAGCAGCCCAATGTTCATAGGAATAGCATCGCTGGCTTTTAGCATACTTTGAATATGATAAGCGCCTGGCGTACAAGTAGTGGCTAGAGTGCCCTCGGCAGGCCCAGTACCGCCGCCAAGCATGGTGGTGACTCCAGACATCAAGGCTGTTTCGCATTGCTGGGGAGCAATAAAGTGAATGTGACTGTCAACACCACCAGCAGTTAGGATTTTGCCTTCTCCAGCGATAATCTCAGTCGCTGCGCCAATCGGCAGAGTCGCATTGGGCTGAATATCAGGGTTGCCGGCTTTGCCAATACCGCTAATGCGACCCTCTTTGATAGCCACGTCGGCCTTATAAATACCGGTATAGTCAACAATCAAAGCATTGGTGATAATGGTGTCGGCTACTTGACTACCAAGCAGCTGTGATTGGCCCATGCCATCACGGATGACCTTGCCGCCGCCAAACTTCACCTCCTCACCGATACTGACGCTACACGTATTAGGACGCTGGTCGATGTGGCTGGTCAAATCATACTCCACTTCAAGCCATAAGTCGGTATCGGCCAAGCGCACTTTGTCGCCTGTGGTCGGGCCAAAGTGCTCGGCATGGATGCGTCTATCCACGCGTTTTTGCGAGGTGTGTGGCGTGCTCTTGATATCGGCCGCTCCCATCACTTTACCTGCAAAACCATAGATGTGCTGACGACCTGCGATGGCAACCAGCTCTACTTCACGCGCTTGCCCCGGCTCAAAGCGTACCGCAGTTCCGGGTACGATGTTGAGACGGTAGCCAAGCGTGGGTTCTCGATCAAAGCTTAATGCCTCGTTGACCTCAAAGAAATGATAATGCGAGCCGATCTGAATGGGACGGTCACCTGTATTGACGACCTCTACGCTTTGCACGCAGCGACCCGCATTTAGGGCCATATCTCCTGCTTTGATTCTATATTCGCCTGCTTTTATCTTTTTATTTTTGCTCATTTTTGTCATCCTTCATGGTTCTATAGGTCTTACTAGACGATAGGGTTGTGTACGGTCACAAGTTTTGTGCCATCAGGGAAGGTGGCTTCGACTTGTACATCGTGAATCATCTCAGCAATACCGTCCATGACATCATCAGTTGAGAGATAAGTCGCGCCTTCACTCATTAGCTGCGCTACGGTCTTGCCATCACGGGCGCCTTCCATAAGCAGCATACTGATATAAGCGATGGCTTCTGGATAGTTGAGCTTGACGCCGCGCTCTTTACGACGTTCAGCGACCATACCGGCGGTAAATAGCATGAGTTTGTCTTTTTCGGTAGGGGTTAGTTGCATCGGATTATCCTTAATAGCCTTAATAATGAGTGGTCATGTTATTTGTTTATTTACTTATCACATTAGGGCGTGTCCCTAATTCAAGCGTTTATGACTAAACGGGCTAAAAATGGCTAAATCTTTGGCAAACGGTGTCAAATAGCTGGCCAATATCTTGATATTACCTGCGCTATTTTCCTTGTTTGCCTTTAATTTATCTCATTTTCATCACCATTTTTAAAATAGGGACACGCCCTAGTCACATCGCTGTTGATCAATAGAGTCTATTGTCAAAAGCTATCGCTTTAGAATAGGTCAGAGTTAAAAACTAAGTGTCCCAAATCCTTGGTCGATGCGGCTCAAGCGCATACCATTTGCGCCTGATAAGCTCGCGGGCTTGGTAAAAGGCTTCAAAACAAGCTCGTACATCAGACCCTAGGTAGCGACAATTGATCCCTTGATAGTTGTGCGTACAATAAATGGGTAAGGAATGTTTATCGATAAGACTGCGTATCTCGCTGATCGTCTCATCTAAATACTGTCCCAGCTTTAATGGGTTGTTTTTTAGCTCTGCTTGAATGGTATCAATGCTGGGTATGGCCCAAAACGAGCCATGCACGTGCTGATTATTTAGCCCGAGTACTGAGGTAAACCAGCGGGTATCGGCCTGCTGCGCGGTATGCTCTTTGACCAATAACACGTTATCTCGCCATATCTCTAAACGATTGGCATAGTGACCATGAGCAAAAGTCTCTCGGTACGCTTGACGACCAAACACGGCGATATCCCAAGTGAGCAAACTGGCGGTTTGGGTTAAATAAAAGCGGTTAGTAGCGTTAGAGACAGAGTGATCGTAATAAATGCTCTCTTGGGGCAGCCACTCAAGGATAGCGTGGTCATCGAGGTAGGCGCTGATATGTTGTACGGCCTCAACCGTAGCGCTTAATAAGCGCTTATCAAGCAAAGTGCTGCTACTGCTGTCTATAGGCTGACTTGATTTGCCACATTTTTGTGCTTCGCCATAATGCGCTTGGCGCTGCGCCTGTCGTTGCCCGTACCATTTTCCCGCGCCTGGGGTAGTAATCACCGCATGACTATTGGCCTCTAGCTTGTACTCCAGTGTTAAGCGGTCATCATCCGCGATACCAGCGGGAGGATATAACACATAGATATGACAAATCCCTGCTTGGTGATCAGGCTCAGGATACAGTGCGCGTTGTACCACCAGTGCCCCAGTATGGGCACGGTGATACAGCCGAGTTTTTGCCGCGTCAGCTGTATGGTCAAAATAAAGATGTAGCGTAGATTGCCAAGTCAAAATAAAATGTTCCTTTTGAGACGTATGCTATTAAAAAAGCGCTTTTAAAAGCATTCTTGAAACGTATGCTTTTAGATGGCTACCAACTCTTGAATGTGGTTGTTTGCCATATCCTCTCCTGCGCCCTGAGCGACCACTTGTCCGCGCGAGAGCACGGTGTAGTTATCCGCCAGCTCCTCTGCAAATTCATAGAACTGCTCAACCAGTACAATCGCCATATCCCCTTGATGGCCTAAATCCTTAATGACCCGTCCGATATCCTTGATAATTGAGGGCTGGATGCCTTCGGTAGGCTCATCGAGTACCAGCACGCGCGGCTCTGAGGCCAGTGCGCGTGCGATTGCCAACTGCTGCTGCTGACCTCCTGACAGATCACCGCCGCGCCGGTGCTTCATCTCATCGAGTACCGGAAAGATGTCGTATAAGTGTTTGGGAACGCGCCCCGCTTTGCTGCGGGAGAACTTGGCCATACCGATCAAAATATTTTCCTCTACCGTCAGTGTTGAGAATATATCGCGCCCTTGGGGCACGTAAGCGAGTCCGGCGCGCACGCGCTGCTCAGGAGTGAGCTTACTGATGTCTGTACCATCGAGGACAACCTGTCCTGACTTGATTGGGAGTATGCCCATCAGACATTTAAGCAAAGTGGTTTTGCCAACGCCGTTACGCCCGAGTATTACACTGCACTCGCCAACCGGCGCAGTAAATGACACGTCACGCAAAATATGACTGCCGCCGTAGTACTGATTGATTGCCTTAACGTCTAGCATAGAGGCTCCTATGTTTAAATGGTTTTAAGCAGTAAAAGTCAAGCCATTAGCGTCCAAGATAGGACTCAATGACCGCCTCATTTTCTTGCACCTCAGCTAAAGTACCTTCGGCTAAAATAGCCCCTTGGGCAAGTACCGTGACCTTTTCACTAATGGCATTAATAAAGCTCATATCGTGCTCGACGACGATTAAGGTATGATTTTGTTTGAGGCGCAGACATAGCTCAGCGGTGTGCTCGGTTTCAGCGTCCGTCATACCAGCGACTGGCTCATCGAGCAAGATAAGCTTAGGACTTTGCATCAGCAGCATACCAATCTCCAACCACTGCTTTTGCCCATGCGAGAGGAGGCCTGCGGGCAGGCGGGTTTTGTCTGTCAAGCGAATCTGCTCAAGGGTCGCCTCAAGTGTGTTTCGAGTATCGGCATCAAGCCTACGGCGCAAACTGCCCATTACGCGTTTGTCTTTGGGCGCGGCAAGCAGTAAATTATCGAGCACGCTAAAGTTCTCAAACACCGTCGGTTTTTGAAACTTGCGCCCGATACCCGATTCTGCGATTTGTTCTGTTGACATAGTCGCCAGATTATAGGTTTGCCCAAAGAACACGCTACCTTCGGTAGGACGGGTTTTACCGGTTATCACATCCATCAAGGTTGTTTTGCCCGCGCCATTAGGACCGATAATACAGCGCAGCTCTCCTTCTTCGATGTACAAGGACAAGTTGTTCAGCGCCCGAAATGAGTCAAACCAGACGCTCACTTCCTCAAGGTACAGCGCAATACCGTGGCTAAAGTCTGCGCCGCGAGGCTTAGGGTGACTCAAACCGTCGCTATGGTCGTCATCGTAGTCGTATTCATCAAGCGCCTGAGCTGTCATAGCTAGCGACCTCTTAGGCGCTTTATCAGGTAAATTGCTAGACAGCTTAGAGACAAGCGATGTTGATAAATGATTATTGAGCATCAGATTTTTCCTTTTTAAAGCGTCCAAGCAGACCAATAATGCCGTTTGGTAAAAATAGGGTGACAACGACGAACAGACTGCCAAGTATTAATAGCCAGACCTCAGGATAGGCGACGGTAAAGTAAGTCTTGAGCGCGTTGACGACGCCTGCGCCTAAGATGGCACCGATAAGATTACCGCGGCCACCAGCAGCGACCCACACAGCCATCTCAATGGAGTTAATCGGGTTCATCTCGCCAGGATTAATGATGCCCACTTGCGGGACGTACAGCGCCCCTGCGATACCAGCGATAACCGCTGATAGCACCCATGCCGATAGCTTGTACCAAAGCGTGCGATACCCTAAGTACTGCAAGCGGTTTTCACTATCGCGAATAGCGCCAAGCACGCGCCCGTAAGGCTGACCCATCAAATAACGCAGGCCAGCATAAGATAGCAGTAGTGCCAGTGCGGTCACAAAGCACAAGGTAGCGCGCGTGGAGGCGGCAGTAATGTCGTAGCCCAAAAGAGTGGTAAAACCGGTAAAACCATTGTTACCACCAAAGCCTGTCTCATTACGAAAGAACAGTAAGGCCGCCGCGTACGTCATAGCTTGGGTAATAATCGAGAAGTACACGCCTTTTATTTTTGAGCGAAAAGCAAAGAAGCCAAAGATAAAGGCAACGATACCTGGCACCAATAGCACCAAAGCGCTCGCCCACCAAAAGTGCTGCGTCCCTGCCCAATACCACGGCAGCTCAGTCCAGCTCAAAAAGCGCATAAAATCAGGGATACCGTCGCCTGCGGTCTCACGCGTGAGGTACATACCAAAGGCATAACCGCCAAGCGCAAAGTACAGCCCATGCCCTAAGCTCAAAATACCCGCGTACCCCCAGACTAAATCTAGGGCCAGCGCCACCATTGCTAGCGCCATAATCTTACCAATAAGGGTAATCCAGTAAGCGGAGAGGTGAAAAGGAGAGGTGATAGGCAGCAGATGCAGCCACGGTACGATAAGTAATAGCAAAAAGCATAAGCCGATAAATACAGCGCTGCGCGGGGTATCAGATAATAATGTGATGATTCTCATAGCCTTCTCCTTAATCAACAAAACGGCCTTTTAGTGCAAATAAACCTTGTGGCCGCTTCTGAATAAACAGAATCACAAGAACCAGTAATACAATTTTGGCAAGCACCGCGCCAATACCAATCTCAAGCACCGTACCACTGACGCCTAAACCTAAAGAGGCGAGCACTGCGCCCCATACTTGACCGACACCGCCGACGACGACAACTAAGAACGCGTCGATGATATACGTCTGACCTAAGCTGGGTCCGACGTTGCCGACTTGCGCGAGTGCGCAGCCTGCCAATCCTGCCAGCCCCGAGCCAAGCCCAAAGGCCAGCATATCGATGCGCGCAGAGGAGATACCAACCGCGCGTGCCATCTGCCGATTTTGCGTTACCGCGCGTACAAATAGCCCAAAGCGCGTCTTGTTAAGTAAATACACCAATAGCAGCAGAATAATGACCGTAAAGCCGATGATAGCAATGCGGTTATAGGGAAGGGCAAGGCTTGCGGACACTTGATACGCGCCGCTAAGCCATGAGACATTGCTGACCTCAACGTTTTGCGCGCCAAACACCATGCGTATCAGCTGCATCAAAATTAAACTGATACCAAACGTCGCCAGTAGGGTCTCAAGCTCACGCCCGTAGAGCGGACGGATCACGATACGCTCGATGACCATACCGATCACAGCGCTGACCAAAAACGCACTGGGTATCGCGGCGAGTAAGTACCAGCTTGCCATCTCAGGCAGATAGGCTTGAAATAGGTTTTGCACCACATAAGTGGCGTACGCGCCAATCATAATCAGCTCGCCATGTGCCATATTGATGACGCCAAGCAGCCCAAAGGTAATTGCAAGCCCTAGCGCTGCTAGTAGTAAAATACTGGCGGTACTAAGACCGGTGAACAGATGCCCCGACCATGTGCTGATCGAGATGCGCTGCTCAATACTTGCTTCAGCCGCCAGCAACGCCGTCTCAAGATTAGGATCAAGATTGTCGTTTGCCAACGCCTGTTTGACATCGATTAACACTTGCGGGCTATCGCTGTCAGCGAGCACGTCAAGCGCGGCGATTTGGGTAGCCACGTCGCCATCGCGAAAATCTAGCCTCGCCTCCAAGATACTAAGCGCGGCGCTCACCTCTGCGTCATCTTCGCGCACGGCCGCTGCGCTGACGATTGCAGGATCTATTTGTTCGATGTTATCAGCAAGGATACTCACCGCTTGCAAGCGCTGCGCCGGATCGTCTGAATCCAGCTTCACTTTTGCTTGCCCAAACACCAGTGCGGAGCGCAGGGCATTAGTCAATGTTACTTGCGCCAGATCGCTTGGCCATTCGTCCGTCAGATCTCTATCAGGATAGGTAAACAGCTCGTCATCAGCGTTTAGCAAATAAGTTTGCCCACCGTTGCCTTGATACAGCTCATCATTATCAATCAGCTCAACTAACGTATCGAGACTCTCAGCGGAGCCTGGCCACTGACCCAGCATCGCTTGGCGCTGACTAAAGTCTGCAGCCACAAACTGCTCAATGGCATCGCCCTGACTGTTAATTGGACTGGTAACTGGACTGGTAACTGGACTGGTAAGCGCGGCAGGCGTAGTCAAAGACTGCGCATTTTGCGTAAGCAAACTCTTATCATCGCTGGCAAGATTAGAGGTGGTCGCTACTGTATTGGCAGGGGAATGACTGTCTACTGCGGTGTCGGCAGCCGAAGCGGGAAGCGGGGTTAAAGCGAGCACAAATGCTAAGCAAAGAAGCACAAATGATAGGCTCAGACTAAGACTAACAGCACTAAAGGCCTTGTTAAAGCCGCTAGCCTGCGCGTCATATATAAAAGCATATATAAAAGAGGGATAAGGCGACATAGTGGAATCCTTTTTTATAGTAAACACTCCTCCAACCCTGCCAAGCTAGCCTATAGCTTGGCGGGACTATCAAGGTTTGCTGATATTGATACCAATAAGAAAGTAAAGCTTAGGATAATCCTTACTTAGGAATGTATTGGCTCCACGGTGAAGCTTGGATAACCTCGGGTGTCTTATAGACCACATCAAATTGACCATCGGGGCGAATCTGACCGATCATGACCGGTTTCCACAAGTGATGGTTCTCTGCATCCATCTTTAGCGTATAGCCTGAAGGGGCAGCAAAAGTCTGACCGCCCATACTGATACGGACTTTGTCCACATCTGTGCTACCCGCGTCCTCCACCGCCTGCTTCCACATATTGATACCGACGTAGGTGGCCTCCATAGGGTCGTTAGTGACGACATTGTCGGCATTGGGTAAGTTGTTATCGAGCGCATACTGCTTGTACTTTTTGGTAAAGTCGTTATTGGTTGGGTTTTTGACCGACATAAAGTAGTTCCATGCCGCTAAGTGCCCTTGCAGCGCGCTAGTATCGATACCGCGTAGCTCCTCTTCACCAACTGAGAATGCCATGACTGGAATATCAGCGGCGTCAATACCTTGATTACCAAGCTCGCGATAAAAAGGCACGTTGGAGTCGCCGTTGATGGTTGATATCACTGCTGTCTTTTTGCCCGTAGCGAAGTTTTTGATATTAGAGACAATGGTTTGATAATTGCTAAAGCCAAATGGCGTGTACTCTTCCATAATGTCGCTATCGGCAACGCCTTTAGATTGTAAAAAAGCGCGTAGTATCTGGTTGGTGGTACGAGGATAGACATAATCCGTGCCTAATAATACAAAGCGCTCAGCGCTACCGCCTTCAGGACTCATCAAGTATTCAACGGCAGGAATAGCTTGCTGATTGGGCGCCGCACCGGTATAAAAGATGTTTTCAGACTGCTCTTGACCCTCGTACTGCACCGGATAAAACATCAAGCCGTTGAGCTCTTCAACGACGGGCAATACCGACTTACGCGACACTGAGGTCCAGCCGCCAAAGATGACATCTACTTCATCTTGCGTGAGGAGCTGGCGCGCTTTTTCAGCAAATAACGGCCAGTCAGAGGCAGGGTCAACGACGACAGGCTCTAATTGCTTGCCGAGCACCCCGCCGTTGGCATTAATCTCCTCAATCGTCATTAGCGCGGTGTCCTTTAGCGAGGTCTCAGAGATGGCCATCGTCCCTGATAAAGAGTGCAAAATACCGACTTTAATAGTATCGCCATTAGCCGCCGCTGCGCTTTGAGTGGTGGTATCGCTAGCTGTCGTCTCCGAGCTCGTCTCGGCTGGCTTTTGACAGCCAGCAAGGCTCAAACTACCTACAACGGCAAGCGCCACTATAGATAAGCGTGAGGTCAATCGTAAGTCGGTACGAGGGGCGCTGTTCTGTGTGGTAGCGGTAGCAAAGGTCGGCAATAAAGACATAAACTTCTCCAAAAAGAGTAAAATAGCAACAAGGTGAGTCAATCAATGGCTTTGACTGTTTTTACTATTTTTATTACTTCAATATCTATGCCAGCCAAAAATATAGAAAATTGCACCACTGTGGTTCTTTGTTGAGTAAGAAGCCTTCTTTTTTTGCACCAAAATAGACCTATAGGCTCCTATGCACCACGATGGTTTATTAATACTTGTGAATAAAAGCCATTGTTTCTTTAAGGGGCTAAAACTGGGCAGAACAAATGTGTTGGAGGGGTAAGGAGTTCTACTGTCTTGATAAGTCTAAATATCAAAATAGAAGGTTTAAGTTGGTAAAGAAGCGCTGTTGACAGGTTCAGTTAATTGTAATTCGGCAATAAAAAACCCTTATAGCTCAAGGGGTATAAGGGGTAATGAGCCTTTCCTAAAAAGTGTGTAACTGCTTATAATTCACTAACCGGAGGATAAGCAATGACAACTCAATCTGATATCAAGAAACTAGCTGAACAAATGGCTGGTAGCATGAGCAGCTTCGATGACATCAAAGACTTCCAAAAGCAGCTCATGCAATCCTTTATCGATACTGCCTTAGAGGCTGAGATGGAAGATCATCTCGGCTATCCTAAGCATGAGAAAGCCAATAAACCTAATAAGCGCAATGGGCACCCTAAAAAGACCGTCCGCAGTGACACAGGCGATCTTGAGATATCTACTCCAAGAGACCGCGATAGCAGCTTTGAGCCTGTGCTGGTCAGTAAGCACCAAACCCGTATCTCAGGTCTCGATGATAAAATCATATTCCACTACAGGCATAGCCTGACGTCTTGCGCTTCGGGCAAGTGTGCCCCACACACTTGCTTATCCTCGCTCATACGCCAAGGGTCAAACCACCACCGAGATTGTAGAGAGCATTAAAAAGCTCTACGATGTCGACATCTCAAGCTCTCTTATCTCAAGAGTCACCGATAACATATTAGAGGACATCACCACTTGGCAGAACCGGCCGCTGAGCAGTGTTTATCCTATCGTCTATTTGGACTGCATCGTCGTCAAAGTACGTCAAGACAAGCAGATCATCAACAAGACTATCTATCTGGCGCTAGGCGTGGGACTTGACGGCAGAAAAGAGCTGTTTGGTATGTGGCTCTCAGAGAATGAAGGCGCTAAGTTCTGGCTGGGTGTTCTTACCGAGCTTCAAAACCGCGGGGTACAAGATATCCTCATGGCCTGTGTCGATGGTTTAAAAGGCTTCCCTGATGCCATCAACACCGTTTACCCCAACGCTCAGGTTCAGCTGTGTATCGTGCATATGGTGCGTTACTCCATGAAGTTTGTGCCATGGACGGATAAGAAAGCCGTAGCGGCTGATTTAAAGGCCATCTACTGCGCTGATACGCTTGAGTGGGATGGGCTCAGCCTGTCACGCCGGGGGTCGCGGGTTCGAGTCCCGTCCGCTGCGCCATTTTCTGTAGTATTAGAAAACGAATTTAGACTGTTAAGTCTAAGCAAGTTTCGCCTCAAACATTAGATTGTTTGGGGTTTTTTTGTGTCTGCTCATTTTAAATAGTAGCGGCGTGACTTATATTTCTATTGTATGCTGTGCTAATAGCTAAATTTTACATGGCTATTGTTAATAAGGATAGAAAATAACATGGAATATAACCACATACCTAGAGAGCCGTTAGGCTTTTTTCCAACCCCGCTGGTTGAGCTGAAACGATTGAGTCAAGCCTTGGGCGGTCCCAAAATCTATATGAAAAGAGATGACAATACGGGGCTGGCATTGGGTGGCAACAAAACCCGCAAGCTTGAATTTATCCTCGGTGACGCTCTTGCCAAAGGTGCCGATACCATCATCACTGCGGGCGCGATACAGTCAAACCATTGCCGTCAGACAGCAGCGGCGGCGGCAAGCTTAGGACTAGAGTGTCATTTAGTCTTGGGCGGTGAAGAGCCGGAGCAGGCAAATGGCAACCTTTTACTAGATAAGCTGTTTGGTTGTCATATCCACTGGGCAGGCAATCATCGCAAAGGCGAGGACATTCCTAGCATCGTTGAGCAATTAACCAACCAAGGTAAAAACGTCTACGTGGTGCCGTACGGTGGTTCAAGCGAGCTTGGGGCGTTAGCCTTTGTAGAGGCGTTTAAAGAGCTAGAATTGCAGCGTCAAAGCCTGGATATATCCTTGACCCATATCGTATTTGCCTCAAGCTCTGGCGGTACGCAAGCAGGCCTAATGCTTGGCAATAAAATCTTTAACTCACCTTATCAAATCGTCGGTATTAATATTGATAAAAGCGAAACCGATAAAGTCGCCTTTGATCAATATACGCTAGCGCTTGCTAATAGCACGGCAAAATTAATCAAGACAGATTATGAATTTACCGCGTCAGATTTGATTCTTAACTCTGATTATGTTGGCGCAGGCTATGGCGTAGTGGGTGCATTAGAAAATGAGGCGATTGCTTTAACGGCGCAAACAGAAGGGATATTGGTCGACCCTGTTTATACTGGTCGCGCGATGGGCGGACTTATCGATATGATTCGTAGGGGGAAGATTAAGAAAACCGATAGTGTGTTGTTTTGGCATACTGGCGGTGCGCCGGCTTTATTTGCTTATGCCAGCGATTTGGATTTGGCGAAAAAAAGCCGTAAGCCAGAAGTTTGATTGCTTACAACAAGAAATTTGACTTGTTATTGGTTTATAAAACAAGTGCTTATGGGCGCTGATTAAGCCGACTGACAGTAGCAATCAGCGCCACCATAATAACACCCATAATAATAAGAATCCCCGACATCAGGTGCGCTGCTTCATAATTTAGTGCCTCTACTTGCTCATATATCGCAATAGAGACAACCTTGGTCTCACCTGAAATGCTGCCCCCTATCATCAGTACCACGCCAAATTCGCCAATGGTATGCGCAAAACTGATTAAGCCGCCTAGAATAATACCGATACGCGCTTGCGGTAGGACAATTTTTATAAAACGTCTAAGACGGCTAGGCTCTAATAAGCTTGCCACTTCCATTACGCTTTGAGGAATACGCAAAAACTGAGCATAGACGGGCTGAATATAAAAGGGTAAGGAGTAGATGATAGAGCCGATCACCAGCCCTTCAAAGGTAAAAACCAAAGGGCTGATATTATGCTCGATAAGCCATTGTCCAATACCGACGCTCGGGCTGAGTAATAATAATAAATAAAAACCAATGACGGTAGGGGGCAAAACAAGGGGCATCGCAATGATGCCCATCAATAGAATCTTTATGCGCCCAACGATATTTCCGCGGCTAGGCTTGGCAAGCCAATAGGCGAGTGGCGTTGCAAATAACAATAAGCAAAGGGTGGTAATGCTGGCAAGCTTGATGCTTACCCATACCGGCAGCAGCATGTCTGAAATAAGAAACTGGGACGTCATAGCGTGATTATCTATCTACCTTTTATCCAGTGCGCCACTGATAGGACATTATTTATGATGCCATGTTATTTATAGATAGCTTGCCTTGATAACGTGTCACTTATGTCACTTATGTCACATTTCACTTATTTCACGAAGGCAAGCATATCAAGGGCTAAAGTACTCACTTGAGCAAACCTAAGCCGTACCTATTCTTTCGATAGATTGCTGCAAACAAGCTACTTAACAGCCAAATAACCCGCTTTAGCAAAATAAGCCTGTCCAGCAGGCGAGCGCAGGTAATCAGTAAAATCTGCTGCGCTAGCAACATCGGTAATAACGATACCGTCCTGCAGGATAGCAGGATAAGAGTCGGCTGGTAAAATATAAAATTGCTCAGGCGTCGCTTTGATGGCGGTCACTTGCGACTGGGCGACAAAGCCATAATCGACATTACCTGTGTGGGCATATTGAAAGGCTTGGCCAATATTTTCCGCCTGAATGATGCGCTTTTGTGCCGTTAGAGAGTCGTAAAGGTTCTGTGCTTGTAAATAAGCCTTGGCAGATTCGCCATAAGGCGCAAGCTCAGGGTTGGCAATAGTAATTTTCGTCTTGTCATCACGCTTTAATAACTCAGTCAGTGTACTCTGATTCAAACTATCAACCGGCTTGGCCGCGCTATAAATGGAGAGTTGACCTTGAGTATAGGTAAACGGCGTCCGACTGCTGTCACCTTTAAACATATCATCGACCAATTTGGCCGGAAACTCTTGGTTGGCTGCTAAGAAAATATCGTAAGGTGCGCCGGCAGTGATTTGCGAATATAGCTTACCTGAAGAAGCAAAGGTAACCTCGATCTCTTGATTGGGCAGGTTCTTATCTTTTTTATAACCTTCGATGATTTCAGGCAATACGTCCGATAAATTGGCGGCGGCAGCAATGCGAATGGCTTCACTAGGTTGAGTGGTCTGTGGTGCGTTTTCTGTAACCACTGCGGTTTCATTAGGGCTGTTTTCTTGGCTACAAGCGCCTAGTGCCAAAGCCAAGCACGCGGATGCGCCCAATGTTGCTATCGATTTATACCGTTTTAAATAAGAAAAATTGGTAATGGGTTGATGCTGAGCATTTGATAGTTTTGATTGCATAACCTACATCCTCTACTTTAAAAAAAGAACAATAGTCAGTAAAAATGAATAATTTTGCAGTATACATCAGTTTTTTATAGTTATTGGCTTAATTATTTTCTAAACGATATGCATATCACGACTACCTATTTTTCATCAATGTTATTGAGTGAGTCATCATTAATTAACCGTTAATTAACCATTATTGCTCAGCCATTTTGAAGAATCATCTTGATAGTACTCCTGTTTCCACACCGGAATATCGGCTTTAATGGTATCTAATATCCAGCGGCAAGCGTCAAAAGCAGGATAGCGATGGGCAGAAACCACACCAACCCAAACTGCTACATCGCCAATCTCTAACGCGCCAATGCGATGGATAGCAATGGCATCGAGAATCTCAAAACGCTTTTTGGCTTCTTCAATGATGGCTCGGCCTTGATTGATGGCCAAATCTTCATAGCCATAGTAGGTTAGACGATTAACACTCGTGGCATTATTATGATTGCGTACGCGACCCTCAAAGCAGACAAAGGCGCCGCAGCTGTCATTATCGAGCGTCTTTTTAAGGCGACTTTCGTCAATATCGGTATCTAACAGCGCAAAACCATCACGTTCAGCGATGAGGTACGCTTCATCGATGCTACGTTTGATACTCATAGATTGCCCATGTACGTTGTCTGTCATTTTTTCTGCCTATTATTTAACAATATTGTATAACGAGATTTTTAACTTTTAAGCATTGCAAAAAGTCACGGCGCTTATAAAAAGTAGATTGATAAAAAAGGATGAATAAGTAGGTTAATAAAAATCTATGTTAAATTAACCACCAGCCACTGGCGTGATAAAAACCACGCTATCGCCGTCATAAATATCATCCGTCCACTTAGCAAAATAGTCATTTACCGCCACCCGTAGCTCCGACTGCGGACGGCTAAAACGATGCTTTTGGCGCAGCTGCTCATAGAGTTCGGTCAATGAAGTCGACTGTGGCACCGTGATTTTTTCTTCATGGCAATTGGCCTCATCGGCTAAGCTGGCAAAATATAAGACGTTAATATTCATCATGGTTTCTAATTTAGAGTCTGTATTGCTTTCTACTAAGGTGCTCATAGCAATCTCCCTTATTGATAAACTGCTTATTCACTGTCTAACGGTATGCTTCTCAGAACTTTATTTTTTTAAATCATTCTTACTTATGCTGATAGTCGGATTTACCACCGGTTTTTTTCATAAGATGGATATTATCAATCACAATGTCATGCGAGATGGCTTTGGTCATATCATAAATAGTCAAGCAGGCGACGCTAACGGCGGTTAACGCTTCCATTTCCACCCCAGTTTTATGTGTGACTTTCACCGTGGCGGTGACGGTAATACTATGGTGGACATCATCGTATGCAAAGCTTAAGCTAATTTTATCCAAGGGCAGGGGGTGACAAAGGGGAATCAGGTCGTGGGTGCGTTTGGCTGCCATGATACCAGCAATATGAGCGGTTTGAGTGATGCTACCTTTTTTGGTCATACCGTCAGCGGCTTTGATTTGCGTATAGATGTCCGCAGGAAAAACCACTTGTCCGCTTGCATACGCTTCTCTGGTACTGGCTGTCTTGCCACTCACATCAACCATGGTGATATCACCGTCGCTATCTAAATGCGATAAACCAGACTGATTGCTTGGTTGATTATTGGTTTTTGGATTGTCACTATTCATTCTTTATTTCTCTTAGAAAACAAATTTCTCTTAAACGGTCGGTTTTTTTCAATAAACTTTTTCATAAGTCGCTTGGTTCATGAGACGTTTAAAGCCAAACAAGCACGGGCAAAATCTTTAGGCGTATTAAAATTGGTTAACGCTTGCCATGCTTGGGTAAAGGGAACAGGCTGCACAATCGGCTTAATAAATTTCATGACCTGCCGCTGTCCATTGTCAATATACTGCTTTAACTCAGGCTCAATACTTAAACGATATAAACCTAACAATGGATATAAGTGGCTGTCATCGGTTAGACAAATGACAGACTTGCCGTCAGCCTGCGTGATATAAGGTTGCAGTTTTTGCCATAAATCGCTGATAGGAATCAGGCTATCACAGCTAATGACCAGCAGCCAAGATTGTTGCCAGTTTGCCTCTTTCGTTAATTGCTTTGAATTTGCCAAACGCTTTAATGATTGCAGCGCTGCCTCAATCGCTACCAATGCGCCGCCGGTTTCAATTTGTTTGTTATCATTACTAGAAAGATAATCTCCAATATGAAAAATTGACGACTGCAGATCTTTCTTCATTAAGTCTGCATGGACGCTAAAACCACGCCCATTATCCGCAATCATAATAGGTAGGTCGCTCGTCATCGCAGCACTTAATTCAAGCGCTTGTCTGACATGATAATCAAGCAAACGCTCACCCGTTGGCAAGATAAGCTCAGCTTTTGGCGACCCCATACGTTTGGAGGCGCCGCCTGCTAAAATAACGATACCGGCTAAGCAGCTGAGTTCATCTGCTTGGGTTGAGCTGTCTGCAACTTGCAGCATCAATCAATCGTGACCTGGGTTGGTACGCATGAAGTGCGGCACAAAGTTACAAGGACGCGTGCGGCTATCGAGCTGCTCTTGTAAGATACCTTCCCACGCAGTGCGGCAAGCACCTGATGAACCGGGCAGGCAGAAGATGCCCGTACCGTTTGCCATACCAGCAACGGCGCGAGATTGGATGGTAGACATGCCGATATCGTCTTTTGAGATTAAGCGGAACATTTCGCCAAAACCATCAACTGATTTATCAAATAAGACGCCAACCGCCTCTGGCATACTGTCGCGGATATAAAAACCAGTACCGCCCGTGGTGATAATAGCGTGCACATCTGGGTCGGCAATCCAACCGCTGATAACGGCTCTGATTTTATAAATATCATCAATAATCAGCTGACGATCTGCCAGCTGGTGCCCTGCTGCGGTCAGTTGATCGACCAAATATTGCCCTGAAGTATCTTCTGCAAGAGTACGACTGTCAGAAACTGTTAAAATAGCGATATTAAGCGGGGTAAAGGGTGCTTGCAGCTTACTCATGAATGTTCCTTAATAAATACGCTTGTGATAAAAAATGAAAAATTTGATTATTAGTATATTTTTGATTCTAACCGCCAATCATCGACAAATTATTCATCATGCCGCTATTTGATTCGTGAAGATGATGATGCTCAGGTTTAATCGGCATAAAGCTATGCAGGGTATTCACAAGCCCTGCGACATCGTCTTGCTCGAGATACTGACGAATATCGTAGTTACCTTGGTCGAATAGACACAGATGCACCTTACCTTGACTACTGACCCGCAGACGATTGCAGCTGTCACAGAAATGGGCAGCATAAGGGGCTATCATGCCGATACGGCCTTTATAATCTGGATGGCTATATTCTATCGCTGGACCGTCATTGCTGCCACGCACATGGGTTTGCCAGCCGTGCTTGATTAGATAATTGGTGATGATGTCAGACTGTGCGTGCTGGGCAAAAAACAAATCGCTGTTGTCACTGGTCTGCATAAATTCGATAAAGCGATAGGTGACCGCTCTTTCTTTGACATAGTCGATTGCATTTATCAGATTCTCAAAGGCGGTTTCTGCCATTAAAATACTGTTAATCTTTAGCTTAATATCTGTGGTCGCAAGCAGAGTATCCATATCAGCCAACAGCTGCGGCAACATATCGAAGCCTGTCATCTTATGAAAAGTCGCAGCATCAAAGCTGTCCATACTGATATTTAGCTGATTCAGCCCAGCTGCTTGCCAGTTAGCCAAATGCTTGCCAAGTTTATAGCCATTGCTGGTCATAGCAACCGTTTCAATACCTTCGGTGTTTTTGATGGTTTTAATAATGTCTACCACGTCACGGCGTATAGAGGGCTCACCGCCGGTAATCCTGACTTTTTTGGTGCCAACTTGGGCAAAGCCGCGGATTAGGGTAGCAATTTCCGTGACGCTGAGTTCGTTTTGTGGGGGTTTGCCTTGATAGCCATCTGGCAGGCAATATTCACAGCGAAAATTACAGAAATCAGTAATCGATAAACGCAAATAGGTAAGACGTCGTGCGAAACCATCGGTTAATGGTTGAGAGAGCGTGACCGGAGAATACGTCGACGAGAGAGCCGTTTTCGACGATAAGTCACCGTCAAAAATAGCAGGTGCAGCGGCAGGCGAGTACAATTGCACATTGCCTGCGTTGGGGGCAAGATGGTTCATAGATGATTACCATTAATATTAAGTATAGTGTGTACTTTTAGGCGTTGCCTCAGGTTGTGAGTGGGAAATTCCATTTATAGTTAATTATGACAGCTTGCGCGCAAATAACCATTCACCGTAAGTAAGCTAAAAACTACCACCAAAGTAGTAGATAGCATTTGATAGCAAAGCCTCAGTTTCTCACGATTAATGGCATAAAGAGTTATTAACTATGTAACCATTAATCCGCTATGTAAGGATTAATAGTGCAGTCCTTATTAATAACACAGCGTTTAGCTATATAACCAAGGAAAAGGCTGAACCAATACTTGCTCGCCAGCGGCTACATTGCCAGAATCTTGCGCCAAGACAATAAAGCAATTGGCGTGGCTCAGCTGTTTGATACGGTGCGATTGCTGCTTGCTAAAGCTTTCTACTTCAAACTCACCAGCTGCATTCTGCGACATAATGCCCCTTTGAAAGTCCATCCGTCCGGCTGATTTTTTGATATCGTTTTTAAGGGTAGCGGTCAGGCTAAGCTGCATGGGTCGCTCTTGTGGTGCAGCGCCTGCCATTTGCCACAAAGCGGGAATGACAAATTGTAAGCTGCCAACGACAGTTGATAGGGGATTGCCGGGTAAACCAAAGTATAGTACCGGCTTGGCAAGATTTTGCGTCAGCTCGCCAAAGACAAACGGTTTTCCGGGTTTCATGGCGACTTTATAATGATTAATCTGCCCCAGCTGCTCAATGACGGTGGTTAAAAAGTCATAGTCACCAACCGATACGCCAGCGGTAGAGATAAGGACGTCGCACTCTTGCATCGCTTGGGTTACGGCAGCGGTGGTTCTATCTAAATCATCAGGGATGATGCCATAATCGCGGACAGTGACGGGTAAGCTTGAGAGTAAGGTTTTTAGCGTCGGGGTGTTGGAATTATAGATTTGCGCTAGGCTGGTCAGCTCATTGCCAATCGCCACCAATTCATCGCCCGTCGCGAGTACACCAACGATTAAAGGCTGATAAACATCGACTTTATCAAAACCCAAATTCGCTAATAGGCTGATATCAGTAGGATTTAAGCGTTTACCTTTTTGTAATACCACATCCTTAGCTTCAATCTCTTCGCCTTGCTTACGGATATTGTCATTAGCCTTAGCAGTTTTTCTAAGCGTCATATCATAAGGCTTTGATTTATCAATACGGTCTTTTATAGCGGCAAAATTGGTGTTTTCTTGCATGATAACCGTATCGCAGCTGTCAGGAACGACGGCACCCGTAAAGATGCGCACCCCTTGTCCTGCGACAATGTCACCACGATAAGGACTGCCCGCTTGCGACTCACCGACGATCGCAATCGTGCTTTCGGCGTCAAGCGTACTGCCTTGTGCCAACGCATAACCATCCATCGCCGACAGATTTTGTCTAGGGATAGCAAACGGCGAGACGATATCTGTTGCCAGGATATGATTGCGACTGTCTAATAAATCGTAGCTTACGACGTCTCTTTTGCTGAGCGGAAAATCGTCATTATTATACGTTTCTATACGCTGCGTTATTTTTGCGGTAAGCCCTGCGACAGTAATCATAAATCCCTACTTATTTTATTTATATATATTGAACTGGTATTGAACTGAGATAGCTATTTAGCTTATACAACGGCTAAAGTCATCTAGCTATCGAGATGGTATAACCTAACAAGATACGTTATACCATACGAGCTACTTTATATCATCACTACCTATCATAATGCGGCTTTATCATATGAAAATTAATTGACTGAAAATAGATTGTTCAGCCGCGAAATATGTTTTCTTGTTCAAGCGACATCTCGATACCTTCGATATCGGCATCGTTTGCTAAGGTAAATAAGTAATCGCACAAGGATTGGTGAAAGGCTTGTTGGCTCAGCTTATTATGAATCGCAGGGCTGACTTGCTCATAAGTCATCTGAATGCCAGGCTCTTTGGTTAGCACGTCGACAACATGAAAACCGTAACGGCTCTCGATAGGGCTTGGCGCCAGTCCTGCATCCATTTTAAATAACGCGCCTTCAAATTCTGGTACAGTCTGACCTTTATTAATAATGCCAAGCTCGCCGCCTTGCTCTTTCGATGGGCAAGCGGAATGCTGGCGCGCCAGTTGGATAAACTCGGCATCAGGGTTGGCATTATCTTTAATTTGTTCGATAAATTCGTAAGCGGTTTTTTTAAGTTTTAATCGTTCATCGCCGTCTTCAGGCGGACATGCCAACAAAATATGACGGACATTCATAATAGGGTCGGTCTTAAAGTCAGTGATATTCTGCTTATAATAGCGCTCGCAGGTTGCCATATCGGGCATCGTTGCTTGCACGTTTTTTTCTATTAAGTCAGAGATGGCTTTTTCTTCATCGTCAAGCCATGCTGTCTCGCCAAGGCTTGGCTCATCTAAAACGGCAAGGCGCAAGAGTTCACGCACCACCAAGGCTTGCGTCGCTAAAAACACCGCATCTTCTTTATTTGGGGCAGGGTGGTATTGCAGCTCTTGGGCAATCGCGGTTCTATCTATCATCACACCATTGACGGTTACAGAGGGCAGTTCATCACGGCTAGAGGCAATCAGATTTTTATGGTTGCTGCGCTCTTCTGCCATGGCTTTTTCGATAAACTCTTGGTCAGAATGCGGTTTTTGCAAATCATTTAAGGTTGGCATAACCCGCAAGATATCATCACCGCGACCCGTCGGAGCATGGCTATGACTATGATGGTCATGGTTGTGACTGCCATGCCCATGAGCGTGTTGATGATTTGCATGGTCGGCTGGATTATAAGTACTGACAGTCATGGCGTTACTCCACTAAGGATTTTGGTAATAGAAATTTTAAAATACGATATCATGTTACTGTAAAAAATATGGCTAATAACGATTATCTTTAAAACAAGCTTTATAAAAACCATAAGTATTAAGACTATTTATAAAGGTCTAAACAAAAAAATAGAGCCACCTTTAAATATTTACTCACTAATGAAGCGTTTAAAGGTGACTCTAATGGCAATTGCTCACTGACTTTATATTTCTTTAACAAAGTATCGAGCGTATTTTTCGCACCCTCAATACTTTATTAAATGGATCATTTAAGCCAGCTCTAGGCTCATTTTAGGGCCAAACGGCTCATAATGAACGCTATCAACGCCATGGTCTAAGGCCATTAGACCATCGATGATGCTTTCCATAAACATCATAGAACCACAGACATAAATATCAGCAGGCTTTGGTAAGTTAGCAAGCCATGCTTCATCTAGGATTTGCCCAGATTCAAAGTAAAAAATGTGCTTGTCTACGTTGTCGGCGGCGGCAAGTAATTCATTAACTTTACTATCAAAGGCATGATGCTCTTTATTCTGACAAGCATAAACCCAAACGATAGGACGTTTTGGATTGGCGGTGACTTGCGCCTCTAACATCGACAAAATCGGAGTGACACCAACGCCTGCGCTCACCAGTACCAACGGAATATCATTTTGCTGAATTAAGTCTTGGTTGAGCTCAAAATCACCAGCGGGTGCAGATAATAAAATCGTATCACCAACGTCTAAGTGATCATGTAAGTGGTTTGATACCAAGCCATAATGCTCATTACGGTTGTCGCGTCTAACAGCAAATTGGATACCTTTATCGCTCGTGGCTGAGTATAAAGAATAATGACGTAGAGCAAGATGGTCGCTGTCTTCTGGGTCGGCTTTGACCGTGATGTATTGACCGGCGCTCAGGCTTAATTTGCTTAAATCGATATCGTCGTTTGCGGGAACGACGGTAAAGGCGGCGATATCTGTCGCGGCTTCTACTTTTTCAGTGATTTTAAACGGTGCAAAGCCTTCCCACATTTCTTGCTCATACATGGTTTTTTCTAGCTGAATAAAGACATCAGCAATTTCATCATAGGCTTCAGTCCACGCATCGATGATGTCATCGTTGGCGGCTTCGCCCAATACTTCTTTGATAGCGCCTACTAAGTGATGACCAACAATCGGGTAGTGCTCTGGCAAAATTTGTAAGGCGCGGTGTTTATGGCTGATTTGCGTGACTTGTGGTAGTAGTATAGCCAATTTATCCAAGTGCTTTGCTGCGGCCAAAACCGTCATAGCCAGTGCAGTCTGCTGGCGACCTAGTTTTTGGTTGGTTTCGTTAAAGATATCTAAGAGTTCAGGATGTTGGTTGAACATGTTTTTATAAAAGACGGTCGTAATTGCTGTGCCATGTTCTTCAAGTACAGGAACAGTTGCTTTTACGATCTCTAGTGTTTTTGGTGACGCCATGGTGGATCCTTTAGTGATTTACACAGTGATAAGTTTAGAAGCGTTAGCTCAGTGTATGAGCGTAATAACCTTCATTAAACTGCTTTAGAAAACGCTGGGATTGAGCGTTTAGCGGTCTAATAATTAATATTTTACCATAAGATTCATTAAAAATGAATCTTATGGTATCGTAGCTTTATCTAAACTTGAATGCTGTATCACTATTGTGGCTATTCCTATTAGGAACGTTTCTATTGCGAACGTTTCTCTCTCACAATCTGATAACGGCGACCGAAATACCAGATTGGCGCACTGATAATATGGATAAGCCGTGTGAACGGGAATATCGCAATCAGTGTAATACCGAGCGCCATATGCAGCTGATAAATCAAGTCGGTTTGCTCGATACGCGCCGCTGCCTGCCAAGGTCTTAAAATGGTAATGTCTTGTGCCCAGCCGGCCAAATTCATCATGGTATAACCATCTAAATGCTTGACTGAGGTAAAGATAGAAATTAGACCAAGATTGAGCTGAATAAATAACAATACCAGTACCAGTTTGTCCGAGAACGACGAGGTGTGGGAGATACGCTCATCGGTAAAGCGTCGCCATAGTAGCATCACCAGACCGAACCAACAAAATACTCCCGCGATACCACCGACCACCACCGCTAAAATCTGCTTGTTGCCGGCGCTAATAAAGCGGTCGTAAAGAAAATGCGGCGTCAACATCCCAAATAAATGGCCGAGCAAAACCACGATAATACCAACGTGAAAGAGGTTGCTGGCAAGGCGCATGTTTTTGCTTCTGAGCATCTGTGTTGAGCCGGATTTCCATGAATACTGAGATAAGTCAAAACGTACCCAAGTACCAATGATTGCAATGGTCAACGCAATATACGGATAAACACCAAAAAGGAAGATTTGTAGCCAATTGAGGTTGGCGACAGACTGTACACTCGGATCTGCAATATTCATGTCATCTCTCCTTATTATTGTTTAACCGGTTGGCTGGTTTTAAAATCGACCCAATGTACAGGGGCATCGACCGTATTTGTCGCGGGAGTGGTTCGAACGCCCGCTTTGGCCGCAAGATTTTGGGTACTCGTTTGTGACGGGCAGCGATCTTCTTGCTGCGCATCCAAAAACGTCACCACTTCCTCTTCCCATTCTTTATCTAGCGCCTCAAAGGTGTCGTCGCGCTGTTCTTTGCTGATTTGCTCTTGGTACTCTTCAACGATAGCAAGTGGCTTACCAGCGATTTGCAATAGCGCATTAAAGCAGCCTTGATAAATACTGCCGCGATCCTCTAATCGAGCAGCAAGCAAGGCGATAATATGGCTAACATCGGCAATATCCATACGAATCTGAATATCGTCATTAATCACCGACGCTTGATAGGCTAAAAACTCAAGATATAAAGGCAGATAGTCGGGTAATTCTTTAACACTAATCTCAAAACCGGCTGCTTCATATTGACCCATCAAATCGACCATCGCTTGACCGCGATCACGCGATTCGCCGTGTACGTGCTCAAACAACCACAGCGATAGCGAACGACCGCGCTCAAACAGACCATCATAACGCGCTTGAGCCTCAAGGCAGCCGGTATCGATTAAATCTTCAATCAAGTCGATGATATGGGTGCGTACTTCTGGGCTAATTAGCGTCGAGCGCGCGACAATTTCGGTACAATCAGCGAGGGTATCACCACTAAATAGCTCATTGTTTGGATAATCTATCAGTAAGCTTAATACTTTGAGCAGCTTCAAGTCCGAAGCACCAATAGTCGGGGGCGTCATAGGCTCATGCATGGAATGACTGTTAGGAAATTGAGTAGTTTGCATCTTATGACTCCCACTTTTGGACAGTATCGATGAAATCACGGCGATTGGCTTTACGTTGTCCAAACATGCTGTTGTCAGAATGTCCTGAACAGCCTTCGCCAAAGGTGAAGCCGCAACCGTTACGCTCAGCAAAAGCGTCACTTAAGGCTTCTTCGCGGTGCGCGGTTGGAATCACAAAACGGTCTTCGTAATTGGCGATTGCCAAGTAGCGATACATCTCTTCTACTTGCAGTTTGGTCAGACCAACATCGTCCAAGATACTTTGCACTTCTTGTTTTTCTACCAATTGCATACGCTTATAACTACGCATGGCAAGTAGGCGTTTTAGCGCCAAACGTACTGGCTCTTCATCGCCCGCGGTTAGCATATTGGCAAGATAGCGCAGCGGGATACGTAAGCTGTCGACGTCTGGAATCAGACCATCCATACCAACTTTACCGGCTTCGGCGGCGTTTTGAATTGGTGATAATGGCGGTACATACCAAACCATCGGTAGCGTACGGTACTCAGGATGCAGTGGCAGAGCAAGTTTCCAATCCATCGCCAGCTTATAAACTGGCGAGCGCTGAGCTGAATCGATCACCGATTGTGGTACACCGTCTTTTAACGCTTGGGCGATGACCGCAGGATCATTAGGATCTAAGAATACATCCAACTGTGCTTGATACAAATCTTGCTCGTTAGGGGTGCTAGCGGCTTCGGCGATTTTGTCCGCATCATAAAGTAGGACGCCTAAGTAGCGAATACGGCCAACACAGGTTTCAGAACAAACCGTTGGCAGACCAGCTTCAATACGCGGATAACAGAAGATACATTTTTCAGACTTGCCCGATTTCCAGTTGTAGTAAATCTTTTTGTACGGGCAGCCTGAGATACACATACGCCAGCCGCGGCATTTTTCTTGGTCAATCAAGACAATGCCGTCTTCTTCACGCTTATAAATCGCGCCGCTTGGGCATGACGCCACGCAGGTTGGGTTCAAGCAATGCTCGCACAGACGCGGCAAGTACATCATAAAGGTGTTTTCGTACTGGCCGTAAATATCGGCTTGGATATTGTCAAAGTTTTTATCTTTACGGCGTTTTTCAAACTCTGAGCCGAGGATCTCTTCCCAGTTCGGACCCCACTCAATCTTTTGCATACGCTTGCCAGTAATGGCTGAGCGCGGGCGGGCGATAGGCGAGTAATTACCGAGCGGAGCAGTATGCAGATGCTGATAATCAAAATCAAAGGGTTCGTAATAATCATCAATCTCTGGTAAGTCAGGGTTGGCAAAAATATTTGCCAACACGCGGAACTTACCACCGATACGCGGGTTTATCGTGCCGTTGGCGTTACGTATCCAGCCGCCGTTCCATTTATTTTGATTTTCCCACTCTTTGGGATAACCGATACCAGGCTTTGACTCAACGTTGTTGAACCACGCGTATTCCATACCTTCGCGGCTGGTCCAAACGTTTTTACAGGTGACCGAGCAGGTGTGACAACCGATACATTTATCGAGGTTAAGCACCATGCCGACTTGTGAACGAATTTTCATGGGGTGTGCTCCAAGCTTTTGTATAAAAGCAATTAATATAAGTACTTATCAGTAGCAATGTATAAACGTGCTATTAACCATCAAGGGTGGTTGGCAATGGGCGTGGTAATGAGTCATCTGGTTTTTCTTCCAACCAATCGATTTTCGACATTTTGCGAATCACCACAAACTCATCACGGTTACAACCGACAGTGCCATAGTAGTTAAAACCGTAAGACTGCTGCGCGTAGCTGCCAATCATGTGCGTCGGTTTTAGGATAGTACGGGTCACTGAGTTGTGAATACCGCCGCGAATACCGGTTTGCTGCGAGCCTGGAACGTTGACCAATTTTTCTTGGGCGTGGTACATCATCGTCATGCCTTCTTTGACGCGCTGACTAACGATGGCGCGCGCGGTAATGGCACCGTTAGCGTTAAAGACTTCAATCCAGTCGTTATCGACGATACCGGCTTTTGCAGCATCGACTTCTGATAACCACACACAAGGACCACCGCGGCTCAATGTCAGCATGAGCAAGTTTTCAGAGTAAGTACTATGAATACCCCATTTTTGGTGCGGTGTTAAAAAGTTCAGCACTATCTCTTTATTACCATTGGGCTTGGTATTTTGGATAATCTCCGTCGTCTTGGTATCGATAGGCGGACGATACTGCTGCATTTGCTCACCAAACGCCTGCATCCAAGGGTGATCTTGATAAAACTGTTGACGACCGGTAATCGTACGCCAAGGAATCAGCTCATGGACGTTGGTATAACCGGCGTTATAGCTCACTTCATCAGATTCAATACCCGACCACGTCGGGCTTGAGATGATTTTACGTGGCTGCGCGACGATATCTTTAAAGCGAATCTTTTCATGCTCACTGGATTTGGCCAAATGCGTATGGTCGCGACCGGTAAATTCAGACAGTGCCGCCCAGCCTTTAACGGCAACGTGGCCATTGGTTTCAGGGGCCAGCATCAAAATCATCTCAGACGCATTCACCGCGGTATTTAGACGAGGACGACCTTCAGAGATACCCGGCTCAGTGACACGGTGGTTTAAATCACCCAGTTGTTTGACCTCGGTTTTCATGTCCCAATTCAAACCTTTTGAGCCATTGCCCAGTTTTTCTAGAGCCGGACCCATAGAGGTGAATTTCTTATAGGTATTAGGATAGTCGCGCTCAACGATTTTAATCATTGGGCAGTTTTTACCAGGAACCGGTTTTTCGCCAGCCGTTTTCCAGTCGGTGCCGCCAAATGGCTGCGCAAGCTCGCCTGGGCTATCATGCTGCATAGGCAGAGTAACCACATCGGTTTCCACGCCCAAATGACCTTTTGATAGCTCAGAGAAGCTCTTAGCAATGCCTTTATAAATCTCCCAATCCGATTTAGATTCCCAAGCAGGGTCGGTGGCGGCAGTTAATGGGTGAATAAACGGGTGCATGTCTGAGGTATTCATGTCGTCTTTTTCATACCAAGTCGCGGTCGGCAGGACGATATCAGAGTACAAACAGGTCGAGGACATCCGGAAATCAAGCGTTACGACCAAATCAAGCTTGCCAGTAGGGCCTTTTTCTACCCAATCGACTTCTTTTGGCTGCAAATGACCCGTCGGGTTTTCTTCGTTAAGCAGACCGTTTCTGGTGCCCAAGAAGTAATGGAGCATATATTCATGACCCTTACCTGATGAACCCAAGAGGTTTGAGCGCCAAATAAACATATTGCGCGGGAAGTTCACCGGGTTGTCGGGTGATTCACAAGCAAAGCGTAAGCTGCCGTCTTCTAATGAGTCGACCACATACTCTTCTACGTCTTTACCGCTGGCTTTTGCGGCGGCGGCTATGGTCAATGGATTACGGTTGAGCTGCGGCGCTGATGGTAACCAACCTGCGCGCTCTGCTTGGATGTTGTAATCAAGCATGTGCTCTGGGAAGAATTTTTTATTGGCATTTGGCGAGAGAATCTCATGAGCTGAGATGGTTTCATGACGCCACTGTGAGCTGTGCTCATAAAAGAAGCTGGTACCGGCCATTTGGCGCGGTGGACGATGCCAATCAAGAGCAAAGGCAAGGGGTAACCAGCCAGTTTGTGGGCGCAGTTTTTCTTGACCAACATAGTGCGCCCAGCCGCCGCCAGATTTGCCGATACAGCCGCACAGCATGAGCATATTAATCACGCCGCGATAGTTCATATCGAGGTGATACCAGTGGTTCATACCCGCACCGATGATAATCATCGATTTACCATGGGTTTTATGGGCGTTTTCAGCAAACTCGCGAGCCACTTGAATCACGCGCTCACGGCTAAGACCAGTAATTACTTCTTGCCAAGCTGGCGTGCCCGGTACGCTTGCATCGTTATAATCATCGGTGACGTGCTCGCCGCCGACGCCATTGTCAACACCAAGGTTGGCCACGGTTAAATCAAATACTGTCGCAACGATGGCGGTGCTGCCATCGGCAAGGGTAATGGTTTTGCAAGGGACGGTTTTTTGCTGGATAGGCTCGCCTGGCACCGAGGTAAAATGCGGATGATCCACATGACCAAAGTAGTCAAAGCCCACGACACAAGTCTCAGCGCTGTCTTTTAAGGTAAGCGTCAGATCGATGTCTTCGCCTGTGGTGCCGTTCTTTTGCTCAAGATTCCACTTGCCTTTTTCGCCCCAACGGTAGCCGATTGAGCCCAGCGGAGAAACCAATTCGCCGTCATTATTTAAGGCGATGGTTTTCCATTCAGGATTGTTTTCTTGACCCAAGTCATCGACCAAGTCAGAAGCACGCAGGTAGCGACCCGCACGGCGCGCGCCATCTTCACCTTCTAGCATTACAAGCACCGGCAAATCGGTATAACGCTTGGCGTAGTCTAAGAAATAATCACTTGGCTGCTTGAGGTAAAACTCTTTGATAATGACATGACAAAACGCCTGCGCCACTGCCGCATCTGTACCTTGTTTAGGATTGAGCCATAAGTCGGTCAGCTTAGAGATTTCTGCATAGTCAGGGGTGATAGAGACGGTTTTGGTACCTTTATAACGTACTTCGGTAAAGAAATGCGCATCTGGCGTCCGCGTTTGCGGCACGTTTGAGCCCCACGCGATGATATAATCAGAGTTGTACCAATCGGCTGATTCTGGTACGTCGGTTTGCTCGCCCCAAACCATCGGTGATGACGGAGGTAAGTCACAATACCAGTCATAAAATGACAAACAAACACCGCCGATAAGCGACAAATAGCGGCTACCAGAGGCGTAACTGACCATCGACATCGCAGGAATCGGCGAGAAACCAATAATGCGGTCCGGCCCAAAGGTTTTAGCGGTATAAACGTTGCTGGCAGCGATGATTTCGTTGACCTCTGCCCATGTTGAGCGAATAAAGCCACCAAGACCACGCTTAGATTTATACTGTTCAGCTTTGATAGGGTCTTGAACGATACTGCCCCAAGCATCGACAGGGTCAGGATACTGAGCTTTGGCTTCGCGCCATAATTTTAGTAGGGGTTTACGTACCTTTGGATATTTGACACGGTTGGCAGAGTACATATACCAGCTGTAGCTTGCGCCGCGAGGACAGCCGCGTGGTTCATGGTTTGGTAAGTCAGGGCGGGTTTCAGGATAGTCGGTTTGCTGGGTTTCCCACGTCACCAAGCCGTTTTTGACATAAATCTTCCACGAGCAAGAGCCGGTACAGTTGACCCCATGCGTTGAGCGCACAATTTTGTCATACTGCCAACGGCTACGATACACGTTTTCCCAGTCACGAGACTCATCACGCGTCTCGCCATGCCCATCGGAAAATTCGCCCTGTTTACGTTTAAAAAAACGGAATTGGTCGAGTAAATGGCTCATTTCGCTATCCTCTGTTTTATTGCCTATGGTGTATCTAAAGCTGAGTGCCGCATGCTGGTATCGTCGTACTTGACTCGATATTGGTATGCACCTAAGCCGTAAATATTATTTCAATAGCGTCATTTTAAGTAAGCCATAGCACCCTTACTATCCGCTAACATGAGCAGAGCACTACCACCTTAGTAGTAGCTGCTAAAAATAAAAGCACTGGAAAATGGCGGCTAAATAGCTGCTCAGTGACGGCGTGTGACGCTGATTGTTAAGCCAATCATGAGCAGTAAAAATTTAAAATAAAAAAAGTGCTACTTACATGGGCAAGTAGCACTTTATAGATTTAGTTTTGCTTGTATAAAAGTCGCTTTAAAGGACTTATAACACAGCCGTTTTAGCAAGGAATCTCAGCATTCGGGCGGCTGTAAAACCACCAAGTTAATGCAATACAGAGGACATAAAAGATGATAAGTGTGATAAAGGTGCCATCTATTCCCAGTCCTGACCCGAACATTTTGGGCACAAAGAACGCACCATAGGCGGCAACGGCTGAGGTAAAGCCGACCACTGCTGCTGACTCTTTACGTATCTCGACAAACAACTCTTCTGTCCCCGCTTTTTCAGGCTCACGGCGGTCATGAAAGGTTCTAAAAATAACCGGAATCATGGTAAAGGTTGAGCCGTTTCCGATACCGGTGGTGATAAAGAGCACCATAAAGGAGATAAAGTAGCCGACAAAGCTGCCATCACTGGTCTCACTAGGTAAGAAGTACATCACTGCCAATACCGCCAATACCATCACGATATAGTTCCAGAATGTAACCTTTGCGCCGCTGGTTTTATCAGATATCCAGCCCCCTAATGGGCGAAATAGCGCACCAACCAAAGGCCCTAAAAAGGCAAATTTAAGTGCGTCAATAGCAGGGAAGGAGTTTTTAATCAACATCGGGAAGGCAGCAGAAAAGCCAATAAAAGAGCCAAACGTCGCCATGTAAAGAATACACATAATCCAGTTATGTTTGCGTTTAAAGATAACCGATTGGTCTTTAAACGAGGCTTTAGCGGTGGCAATGTCATTCATGCCAAACCATGCCAATGCAGCAAACAGCAGGATAAAAGGCACCCAAATAAAGCCCGCGTTTTGGAGATAAAACAATCGACCGCTGTCAGATACTTGCGGGTCGCCGCCCAAGCTACCAAAGGCACCAACCAAGATAATCATCGGTACCACAAACTGCATCACCGAGACGCCCAAATTACCCAAACCAGCGTTTAGCCCAAGCGCTGTACCTTGTTCGGCTTTTGGATAAAAGAACGAAATATTGGACATAGACGACGCAAAGTTACCACCGCCAAAGCCGCACAGCAGCGCGATAATGGCAAATATAATAAACGGTGTATCAGGGTTTTGTACCGCAAAACCCATCCATAACGCGGGTATTAATAAAGATAAGGTGGATATCGCTGTCCAACGACGTCCACCAAAAATAGGTACCATAAAAGAATAAAAAATCCGCAGCGTCGCCCCTGACAGCCCCGGTAATGCAGCCAGCCAAAATAGCTGTCCGCCATCAAAAGCAAAGCCAATCTCTGGCAAGCGCACGATGACCGCGCTCCATACCATCCATACTGCAAACGCCAATAGCAAAGATGGAATAGATATCCATAAATTTCGCGTGGCGACTTTTTTGCCGCCGCCTTGCCAAAAATCTTCTACTTCAGGTCGCCAGTCAGTAATGAGCGTACCACCTTTGAAGTTGTATTTATTGCCCATACTCTTCCTCACTTATTGTCTTTATAAAAAATAAGTATTTATAAAAAATGATAACTCACGGTACTTTGTTATCGGGATAATGAGTATTCATACATAGTGGTATACTGATGGCTAAAAGGGGTATAGTAGTCATAGAATTATTACCAAAAGTTTGGTTTTTTTTATGATTAATAAGCGCATTTGTTATTTTGAATACGGATGGTTTTGAATGTCGACGGTTTTAAAATGAACGATTCTAATAGTGTTATTTATCCCCTGTTTTCGCTAATTTGCTAGGTGAATGCCATTCATGAGGTCTAAACAACACAGACAGTCTTTATCGCTGCATGCTTGGGGCGCTATTTTGATCATAGCCACCTTGGCGGTGATGTCTACGCTAGGAAGTGGCGCGCTGGCATGGGTAGCAAGGTCGGATGCTGAGGCCATTAATGTGGCAGGTTCGGTGCGTATGGCAACTTACCGACTCAATTTTCAGATAGCGACGGATTTTTCAGATGACCATCCTTTTAGTCCAAGTTTACATGTTGGACAAAACAGCGTAGGCGATAAAACCAATGCGCAGAGCGCCAAACAGGATAAATTAGACTTTGCCAATAAAACGACCGCTGAAAAGGTAGATATTCTCAGCCGCGATATGGAAAATCGTCTCGAAGAATTGCAGGTCTATCAGCTAACGAGCGCCAATCGACATGTGCGCATCAATGAGCAGCTTAAAGAGATAAAAGAGCAGTGGTATCAAGATTTAAAGCCAGCGTTATTGGCGCAAGATAAGCAAGGGTTTTATAGCGTCTCGTCGCGTTATATCGAAGATGTCAATGACTTCGTCGGTGAGCTGCAATACCGAAACGAGCAGCGCCAGACATGGCAACAAAACTTACAAATCCTCTCATTGCTGCTTATCGCTATTATCGTATTAATCGGCATGCGCCGTTTGCAAAAATCGGTACTGCTGCCCATTCAGCAATTGATTAAAGCCAATAACCAATTCAAACGAGGGCAGACTCAGACGCGTGTGTGCATCAAGGGCTACCGAGAATTTGAAGTATTGGGCAGCTCATTTAATGACATGGCGGGCACGATTGAAACCTATCAGCGCTCGCTTGAGAGTGAAGTACAAATAAAAACTCAGCATTTGGTCAAAGCCAATCAAGTGCTATCGCTGTTTTATGACTTTTCAAAATCGCTGACCACCAGCCAAGTGAGCTTATACCAGCTCGATGACTTGATTGCAGACTTTAGCAAGGCGCTGCCGCATTTAGAATTTACCTTATGTATTCAAAATAAATATATCACCAATAAAAATGCTATCGTGCTGCACGGCGAAAAAATGAAAGAGCTGTGCAAAAAGCTGAGCTGTGAAAGCTGTGGCATTAAAAATGGCGAACATACCAAGTCTTATCCTATCGTCCATCAACAAGAAACCTTTGGGGAATTACGCGTACGTCCAAAGTCGACGCTGGTGATGAATCGCTCTTTTGTCACGGATGGCGACGATAATGCTGATAATCATAGCAATATAACACCAGAACAGCGTATTCAAATGACCGAAGCGGGCAGCATTTTCCCGTTTGTCAGTGCCGAGTTGGATGCGCAAAATGATGAGCTGATTGTGGCGCTGACCAATTTAATCAGTACCGCCTTATCACTGCGCAAACAAAGACAGCAAGAGCATCAGCTGATTTTGTTTGAAGAGCGCTCAACCATTGCCAGAGAGTTGCATGACTCCTTGGCGCAGTCGTTATCTTATTTAAAAATCCAAGTCAGCGTCCTTGAGCGACATCTAAAAAATGCGGGTAGCGAGCCAGTACAAGCGCCTGTCTATCAAAACATTGAGCAGATAAAAATAGGTTTGGGTTCCGCTTATCAGCAGCTAAGAGACTTGTTGGTGACGTTCCGCTTGACCATTGATAATGATAATTTTGATGAAGCACTACGTGATGCTGCCAGTGAGTTTGCCTCCAAGGGCGATTTTAATATGACCGTGCACAATCGAATTATGACGCTCAATTTAAGCGCCACTGAACAGATAGATTTGATACAGATTGCCAGAGAAGCGCTATCGAATATCAGCCGTCATGCCAAAGCAAAAAATGTAGAGATTCAATTGGCGTATGAGGACGGTGATAAATATATCGTCATGAGTATCATCGATGATGGTGTTGGCATGTCAGGAAGTGTCGATCAAACCCAACACCACGGCCTCATCATTATGAAAGAGCGCGCCCATAACATCGGCGGTGAGCTTATTGTCACAGACAATCAACCGCAGGGTACCATCGTCACGGTTAGATTTGCGCCCAACTTCTTTGATGAAAAAAATACCCAAGACGCTTATTTATAATCGAATAAAATTACTCTTTTAGATAATAGATTTATCATTTTCGCTGTTTTTACTTTGCCATTTTTTGATTTTTTAAGCAGTTTTTTTTGAGTAAGAGAGTTTTTGTACCATTTTTTCTAATTTGTGAGTATGTTATGAGCACTAAAGTTTATACCAGCACGTCGCCTGCGCGCCTACTATTGGTCGATGACCATCCGATGTTACGCCGCGGTATCTCTGAACTACTAAGCCTTGAGGACGATGTCGAAGTCGTTGGCGAAGCCAGCAACGGTCAAGAATCATTGGCATTTTTAGAAAATAACGACGTGGATTTGGTGATACTTGATCATAAAATGCCGGTACTGACCGGTATCGAAACTTTACGCGAAATAAAAGCCAGAAATATCAATACCAAGACCGTATTGTTCACGGTTTCAGATAGCGGTGAGGACGTCCAAGAGGCATTAAAATTGGGCGTCGATGGTTACTTATTAAAGGATATGGAGCCTGAGCTGATTATCATTGATATCAGAAAAATCCTGCGCGGCGAGCTGGTCATCAGTCCAAACCTTGCATCGATACTTGCCCAAACCTTGCGCACACCCAGTATCGAAGATATCGCCAGTAATTTGACCAGCCGAGAGCTGCAAGTGATTCAGATGATTGCTGAAGGGCTGAGTAATAAAATGATTGCCAATAATTTGGATATTGCCGAGTCGACAGTAAAAGTCCATGTCAAACATATCCTCAATAAAACGGGTCTGCGCACGCGTGTAGAAGCGGCGGTGTGGACGGTCAATCATTTATCTAAATAAAGAAAGCTTTAAGCGTGACTTCCTTATCCATTACTTCCTTGTTCATTAAAAACTTATGGATTTGCGTGTATGATGGTTATTGTTTATAAAGCTGCCTAGCAGTATAAACTCAACATGTAGAGAATTGAGAGGCGCTACAAAACCGAATACCTGCTGTAAGGATTTATGATGACATCTAACTTATTTGATCAAAAAACCGTTCATGCGACTGCTGAGGTCACTATTTGTAAAGACAGTGATTTGCGCGCCCTGACCGATAACTTACGGCAAGCGCATGATGTGATAAAAAATGACGCAGGGGCGTGGGTGTTACTACGCCATGCTGATGTGGTGGCGGCGGCTTTAGATGATAAGCGTTTTTCTAGTCAGGTGTCGCGTTTTTTGCAAGTACCCAATGGTTTGGACGGCGCAGAGCACGAGCATTTCAGGACGCTGATTGATAGCTACCTTAGTAAAGAAGCGCTAATGCCTTATGTCCCTGTGTTTAAAAAGGTCGCAACCGAATTAATGAGTGAGCTACCAAAAGGTAAAATGCTCAATGCAGTCGATGATATCGGCGCGGTATTTGCGGTCCGCGCGCAGTGCGCGTGGCTTGGCTGGCCTACTGAATTAGAACCGAAACTTTTACAGTGGATGCGCAATAATCACAGCGCTACTCGCTCAAAAGACGACGTAAAAATGGCAAAAGTCGCGCAAGACTTCGATGATATTATCCGCTCGGTGTTACAGCCGTACCGCAATACTGACGAAGTGGCTGGCATGTTTAAAGCGAGCACTGCTGAAAATAACACTGCTGGAAACAACATCGCTAAAAATAATATCGCTAAAAACAGCCTTGATATGAATAGCGTCACCGCTCAATTGTGCCGTGAGCGCATCGATGGGCGGGAGCTGAGCGAAGCCGAACTGGTGTCTATTTTGCGTAATTGGACTGGCGGCGATTTGGGGTCTATCGCTTTGTGTGTCGGCGTTATCATCGCTCATATTGTCAAGCATCCTGAGCAAGTAAATTTCTGGTCGCAGGCTACTGATAGCGAACTTGAGACTATTATCGACGAGGTATTACGAATTGATGATCCTTTCGTCTCAAACCGCCGTATCACTACGTGTCCCGTCTCTATTGGCGCGCATAAGCTACCTAAAGGCGCGCGTGTACAATTAAACTGGACATCAGCCAATCGCGACGAAGCGGTGTTTGGTGATAACAGTTTCGACCCTCAAAAGCATGCCGCTGCTAACGTGGTTTATGGTATTGGCAAGCACGTCTGCCCAGGGCGCCTGCTTGCTACTTGGCAGCTTAGAATTGCTACTCAAGCACTATTAGCCCATTTCACAGATATCACCTTAGCGGCGGGTTTTTCTTTGGAGCGTGAGCAGCCGCCCTTAGGTGGTTACAGTCATGTACCTGTGGTGTTAGGCTAGAGTAAATTGCGATAAGTGTAGCGTGCATTAAAAACCCACTTAACGTTTGCTAAGTGGGTTTTTGTTTTCGATAAAAAGCTATTATGAATAACTAACCTTGTTCTGCAGCAATCTGACGATCGACAGAGGACATTTTATATTCATCACCAAAGGCATCTTCCGGTTCTGCTAACCAAAAATAACACACAATCCAGGCGACAAACGCGCCAACTGCGATGATATAAAAGAACTGATTGGGCTCTACAAAGGTATAAATGAATAAGTAGAATACCGCGCCCACGTTCCCATAAGCGCCTGCCATACCTGATATCTGACCGGTCAGACGACGTTTAATCGAGGGAATGATACCAAAGGTCGCGCCTTCGGCTCCTTGTACAAATACCGAGCACAAAATGGTAAACACCACGGCGATAAATAGCGGCCACTTGGCATTAAGCACGCCCATCAGCACAAAACCAATACCGATACCAAACATATAAACCAACATCACCAAACGGCGATTACCGATTTTGTCGGAGATATAGCCGCCAAGTGGCCGCGCCCATAAGTTAACAAAGGCAAAGGTAGAGGCAATCAAACCAGCAGCCGTTGGATCAAGTTTCCAAGTCGCGGCAAAGAACATCGGCAGCATAGAAACCACCGCCAGTTCTGCGCCAAAATTAGCAAAATAGCTGACGTTTAGCGCCGCCACTGATTTAAAGGGATATTTATCATCTTCTGGAATACCGGCTTTAATCACAGGTACATTGACGCTAATGGCTTTATAAATTTGGTAAATGACCATCACTATAATGACGCTGTAACAAATAATCCCGCCAGTAGCACTTAAAAAGCCCATCGCTTGCGTACGATACACCAGCAGCGATAAGACGCCATATAAAGGAATGATAAATAAGCAATATAACCATAAATCCTTCCACGTTGATACTTCTAACGCGCCCGCTTTACGAGATTTTTTATGGGTACCAACTTCTGGCCCGTCGGTGATTAAAAACCAATAGGCCACGCCGTATAAGGCCATCAATAAGCCTGATAGCGCAATTGCCCAGCGCCAGCCATCGTCACCGCCAAAGAACTGCAAAGCAACGGTTGGAATGGTAATCGCCGCCGCCGCTGAACCAAAATTGCCCCAACCGGCATAAAAACCTTCGGCAAAACCGATGTCTTTTGGCTTAAACCATAAGGTGGTCATATGAATACCGACGACGAAACCGGCACCGACGATCGACATAAATAAGCGCGAAACGAATAGCTGGGTTGCCGAGTTGCCAAACGCAAAAAACCACGTCGGTATCGCCATTACGACCATCAGGATAGAAAACACGCGCCGCGGACCAAAACGGTCCAATGCCATGCCAACGATAACCCGCCCAGGAATCGTTAGCGCGACGTTGGCGATTAAAAATAATTTGATATGGTCAGGGGTCAGATAGCTTTCTGTCTGTAGCATCGACGTTGCCAGCGGTGCCATATTAAACCAGACATAAAAGGTGAGGAAAAAAGCAATCCACGTATAGTGCAGCGCCCTGATATCACGGCGCTCAAGCTCAAGTAATTCTTTGGCATGCATAATAATGTCCCCATTATAAATTCTGATGCTGATAATGGATACAAAATAGCAATAATGGGGCAGCATCACCATTGAGCGAAAGCAGTATAGGGCGTAGTTTGTATACTACTTATGGACAGGACGACCGTTAATGAGGCGGCGATGGCATTTAAGGTGTTACATTTTTATAGATAGTCAAAACATACAAAGCTAGTAAAAGCTTTTAAAAGGTGCTATTTTATATTAATGATAATCATTCTCAATTGCAGACTTAACTGCATATTGGTTTTAAGGCAGATTGAGATAAAAATCTATACTCAGCAAACCAGCTAAGGAGTTATCATGAGTTTTGATACCCAAACCAATCCTAATCCCGTCATTCCAAGCCATTGGAAAATCAAACGTTCGACACACTTCTTCACCAAAGATAAAGTACCCAATGCGTTATTGACCCATCACAATACGGCTGAGGGCGTTTATGGCCAAATCTGCGTCATGCAAGGTACGGTGACTTTTTATGGTTTCGCTGACGAAGCGGCCACTGAACCAGAAAAAACAGTCGTTATCAAAGCCGGACAGTTTGCAGTCAGTCCACCGCAATATTGGCACCGCGTAGAGTTAAGCGATGATGCTCAGTTTAATATCAACTTTTGGACAGAAGGCGACACTGGCAATAAATCGATGTTTAACAGCTCGAAAATCCATAGTAAACCTATCGAAAAGTTATTTGATAAACCAGAGGAATCTTAATATCCAGCGTTATAACCAACTAGCGTTATTGGGCTATTACAAGCGCTTTTGTCGTGGCACAATAACGTTAAGTGTTTATATGATGAATATCTACCTCTAGGAATCGAGTATGTCACCTTTTAGTAATCCGTCTACCCATAAAAATACGAGCAGCTATATCTGTACTGGGCCAAAAGATTGCCGAGCTGTTATCAAATCAATGTCTCATACCAAGACGTGGTTGTTTGTGCCAGCAACGCGCATAGATCGGGTAGAAAAAGCCTTTGCTAGCGGGGCAGATGCAGTGATTGTTGATTTAGAGGACGCGGTTGCACAAGCAGACAAAGCCCAAGCTCGTGCGGCGTTGAAAGACTACTATATTGCTCAGCATGAGGCAAAAAGCTATCGCCCGATTTGGCTACGTATCAATCAAGCAAGTAGTGCTGAATTTGCCAAAGATTTGGCGCTATGTCAGCAGTTGCCAAAGCTGGCAGGCGTCCTATTAGCAAAAGCTGAGCAGGCAGCAGATATAGAGAAAGTTAACCAAGAAACGGGTCTGCCGGTGATTGCGGTGATAGAAAATGCTATTGGTTTATATCGTGCCGATGAGATAGCAAAAGCGCGCGGAATGGTGGCATTTAGCTACGGTTTTTTAGACTTATGCAATGATTTACAGGTACAGGTGGGCACAGCATCAGCCGATATCATCGCCAATCAAATTCGTTACCAGCTTATCTTAACCTCAAAAGTCCATCAATTGCTCGCACCGATTGATAGCGTGTATGCGGACTTTAATAACAGCGCGGGGCTACATAAGCGTGTGCAACTATGGTCACAGATGGGTATGTCGGGCATGCTTTGTATCCATCCTAAGCAAGTTAATGTCGTTAAAAAGGCACTGCAACCAACTGAGAGCGAGATTGAATTTGCGCAGCGAGTAGTCGCAGAATACGAACGCAGTGGGCAAGCCGTCTTTAAGATAGACGGTAATATGGTCGATGCGCCGGTGATTGAGCGCAGTCATCAGCTACTATTAAATCGTCTGAGTAATTAATAAATGTTCCTAATAAAAGTCCAGATAACTTTATTTATCTGGTTTTTTTATGTTTTTGCATTAGGTATAAGTTATTTGCTACTCGAGTTTCTATCTCTAAATTTGGTTATAAATGAAGGACTTCACTCGTGATTTGATAAAAGTGAACCGCGCAGTTTATAAGAAACATAAGAATAAGCGAAAATAACTCTTAACATTCATATGAAATGAATGTTAAAATGTTTCCAATTTGATGCTAGATGTAAATATACATCAAATAGGTCTAGCGCATGAAGCGATAAAATCTATCCATTAACCGTCATATCATCAAAGATTTAAGCCTTCAATCCCAGCTTTGATTGTGCTTTATTCTTAATCCCAAGACTAAAGCGCAACTCAGGTAGCAGGCTTAACGGTTATAAGATGATTGATAGATTTATCGTAACAGGCAGCGGTATTAATCATTTATGGAATTATAATTGCGCTTATAAAAATTCATTTAAAATGAATGTTAAGCGTTCAGTTTATCTATCTATCTAGCCAGTAGGAGCAAGATATGGGCGAATATAAAAAGTATTGGTGGGGCTTAATCGCCGTCCTCGTCATTACCTTTACCTTTTTAGGTTGGGGCGGCGTGGAAGTCTATCGTACCGCACCTCCTATCCCTGATCAGTATATTGATAGCAGCGGAAAGGCATTAATCACAGAAGAAGATATTTTAGATGGTCAATCTGCTTGGCAGCGCACGGGAGGACAGCAGCTTGGCTCGATACTTGGACATGGTGCCTATCAAGCGCCTGACTGGACCGCAGATTGGTTACACAGAGAGCTTGTGGCGTGGTTAGATATCCGGGCGCAAGAGTTATATGGGCATGATTTTGCCGCGGCAACGGATGATCAAAAAGCGGTACTTAGCGCGCAATTGAAAAAAGAATATCGTGGCAGCAATACCAATTCTAACAATCAAGTGGTATTGTCAGATACGCGTATCGCCGCTATTAATGAAGTCGCGCCTTACTATATCGGTCTCTACGGTAATGAGCCTTCATTGCAAAAGTCGCGTGAAAATTTTGCCATGAAAAACAATACTTTGGCAGATATTGAAGACAGACAAAAACTCACCAACTTTTTCTTTTGGACCACTTGGGTTGCGTCTACCAACCGTCCAGGTACTGATGCAACATATACCAATAACTGGCCGCATGAGCCTTTAATTGATAACGTCCCAACCTCTGAAAATATCATGTGGTCTATCGCCAGTGTGGTGTTCTTAATCGCTGGGGTTGGCTTCCTTATCTGGGGCTGGTCGTTCTTACGTAAAGAAGAAGACGTCAAAGAAGCAACGGCAAGTGCTGACCCATTAACTAAAGTGGCGTTAACACCGTCACAAAAAGCCTTGGCAAAATACGGTGTACTAGTCGTTGCTCTATTGGTATTCCAAGTATTTATCGGCGGTTTCGTCGCGCACTATACCGTTGAAGGGCAAGAGTTTTATGGTATCGCCGTCGCCGATTACTTCCCGTACTCCTTGGTACGTACGTGGCATATTCAGGCAGCACTATTTTGGATTGCTACTGCTTTCTTGATGGCAGGCTTGTACTTAACGCCACTTATCAATGGCGGTAAAGATCCTAAATACCAAAAATTGGGCGTAGACATCCTTTGGGTGGCATTAATACTCGTGGTTGTGGGCTCATTTGTTAGTCAGTACTTTGCGATTGCCGGTATTATGCCTGCAAAATACAACTTCTGGTTTGGTCATCAAGGCTATGAATTCATTGACCTTGGTCGCTTCTGGCAGATTTTAAAATGGGTTGGTATCTTATTCTGGTTAGTATTGATGACCCGTGGCTGTTTACCGGCGCTTAGAAGGAAAGAGGGCGGTGATAAAAACTTGTTGGCCATCTTCTTTGCATCAGTCGTTTGCGTCGGTTTATTCTACGGTGCAGGCTTGTTCTACGGCGAGCGTACCCACTTAACCATCATGGAATACTGGCGCTGGTGGGTGGTACATTTATGGGTAGAAGGCTTCTTTGAAGTATTCGCCACCGTCTCACTCGCATTCATTTTCTACAACTTAGGCTTGGTCAACAAAAAAATCGCCACCGGTTCTGCCATCGCTTCAGCAGCCCTATTTATGCTTGGCGGTGTGCCAGGTACGTTCCACCATTTATATTTCTCAGGTACAACCACGCCAGTCATGGCAATCGGCGCGTCATTTAGTGCTTTAGAAGTGGTACCTTTGGTGGTATTAGGCTACGAAGGTTATGAGCATTGGTCTATGCAGCGTCAAGCGCCATGGATGAATAAACTCAAATGGCCTATCATGTGTTTCGTTGCGGTCGCGTTCTGGAATATGTTAGGTGCAGGGGTGTTCGGCTTTATGATTAACCCACCAGTCTCATTGTTCTATTTACAAGGGTTAAATACTACCGCCACTCACTCACATGCTGCACTGTTTGGGGTCTATGGCTTTTTAGCAATCGGCTTTGTATTACTGGTCATGCGCTATATCCGTCCTGATTATGTGTTTAGTGAAAATCTTATCAAAACTGGTTTTTGGGCGCTAAATGCAGGCTTGGTATTGATGATTGTCACTAGCTTATTACCGATTGGTATTTTCCAAGCGCACGCGTCAATGACCGAAGGTCTATGGTACGCACGTAGTGAAGGCTTCTTACAACAAGATTTCTTAGTCACACTGCGCTGGATTCGTACCTTTGCTGACGTGATCTTTATTACTGGTGCAGTTTGTGTGGCACTGCAGGTCGTCAAGTTTGCTTTTGCCAAACCCTCACATGCAAACTATCAACCTGATAGCCCTGTCAATGCGGATAACTTACCAACCAACACCGTACGTTAAAATCTAACAACCGTAAAAAAGTAAAAGCGCAAAAAGCTCTGCAATGGCAGGGCTTTTTTGTGGCTAAGCAAGAAGGAGTTTGATACTGACCTCAAAGTAATAGCCGTCTTTTACCGTGATGGCTATTTTACCGTTATGAGCATTGACAATCGCATGCACAATCGACAAACCTAAGCCTGTCCCTGCATGCATTGATAAGGTTTTATGATGGCGATAAAAACGCTCTGATAATTTATCCACCTCTGCTTGCGTCATCGGGGCGGTTAGACGGTTAGTGAAGGAGATTTGCAGGTATGAGGCTAGCATGCCTGATGAAGATAAGACTTGCCTATTATCTGCAACCTTATCCGTAACAATTTTGCCATTAATATGAATAATACTATCACTGGCGGCATAATAAACGGCATTGGCAATTAAGTTAGCAAACAACCTTTGCAATAGGCTTGCATCGCCAAGTATGGTTTTAAAGTCACCTGTTTTTTTTAAAGAGATGGCACGGTCTTCGGCTATCCATTCATAATACTCCATCATCTTAGTCAGCAGTAAATCGCTATCTACGCGGTTAAACTGCGAATGAATCAAGCCTTTTTGCGTTTTTGCCAGTAGCAGCATGTTGTTAATTAAACTGGATAATTGCGCTAAGGTGTCATGCTGATGATGCAGCTGCTCAATATACTCATTGCTATCTCGCGGTTTGCTGAGCATGACTTGGGTTTGGGTGCTGAGGGTAGCAAGCGGCGTGCGCAGCTCATGGGCGATATCGTCTGAAAAACGTGACAGGGTTTCAAAGTTATGCGCGAGCTTAACCATCATTGCATTATAGGATTCAGCAAGCGGTCGCAATTCACTGGGCATATCCGCTATCACGATTCTATCGTCGAGCTGGTCGGCATTGATACGGCTCATTTTTTGTCGAATGGTGGCAAGCGGTGCAAAGCCTAAATGCACACTAAAAGCGGCGATAGAGACTAAAAGAAAGGTAATGGCGATTAAAATAACAATCAGCTGACGGTTAAATTGCGCCAAATACTGATGATGAACATCGATGGGTAGGGCGATAAGGGCTAAGCGGCTGGCGTGCTGAATGACAATAGCGCGATAATGGCGGTCGTTAATTTTTAAATCAAACGGCTGTTCGTGATGTTTTTGCCACAACGCTTTGACCGCGCCACTATGAGCCGATTGATCGATAAAACCAGTTGGCACACTGATAAGCACTTGCCCGTTATTATCGGTAATCACGGTTTTGACTTCATAGTCGATACTAGCGTTCTGTAAAGCGAGCGTCTGCTGAGAAAGTGGCTTTTTCTTAGTATTACTAGTGTCAACTATGCTATTGCTATCCATATACTGGCGTAAATTAAACGCCGCATGGGTCAAAATCTCCGCATCCATTTGTTCAAAATGCTCATTAACCGAGCGCTGTATCCAGACATACAAAAATATCTGAGTGACGATGACGCACAAGCTTAAAAGCAGGATAGTGCGCCACAATAAAGATAGGCGACCATCCGTCGCAATCGGCGTCATACTATTCAATAACCGCAGTGATATCGGCGCTATCATTAGCATCATCCTCTATATCTAGCCGATAACCCATGCCGCGCACCGTATGAATCAGCTTGATATCAAAATCGTCATCGATTTTAATCCGCAAACGCCGTATCGCCACATCAATCACATTGGTGTCGCTATCAAAATTGATATCCCAGACTTGCGAGGCAATCACAGAGCGCGGTAGCACCTCACCTTGGCGCTCAAGAAAAAATTGTAGTAGCGCAAATTCTTTAGCGGTTAGTTTAATAATCTGCTCGCCGCGTGTGACGGTACGCTTAGCAATATCCATTTTTAAATCGGCAATTTGCAGCACAGTATTGGCATAATCAGTTTGATTGACGCGGCGCAATAGATTTTTGATTCTGACCAATAATTCAGCAAAGGCAAAGGGCTTGGTCAGATAATCATCGCCGCCGATTTCTATGCCTTTTACGCGGTCGCTTAAATCATCTTTCGCGGTCAAAAACAGCACTGGCGTCAGTTTGCCCGCCGCCCGATAATTGCGTACCAACTCAAAACCACTCACATCAGGCAACATCACATCCATGATGACCACATTAAAATCCTCAGTCATCAAGGCGTGATAGCCGCCAAGTCCTGTGGTTTGGTGCTCAACGATAAAGCCCGCTTCACTCAAACCTTTTTTAATATAATCACCAAGTGACAGCTCATCTTCGACCAATAGTATTTTCATAGCGTACTCATGCCCGTTATTTATAATTTTTATGCGATTGCATCATATACAAGTTGCAAACCTCCAATCATAGAGCAATGCCAGCGCTATGCCTATGCCAGACGGCTAAGATGACAACATTGTCATCTTAGCGTCATCTCATTGTCAGGCCGATATTGCTATCATTTTTGGATAAAAATCAACAAGGTTATTTTGCGCTTTATAAAGCCATGCGTGCAAACAAAGACAGTACAAACCAAGTATACGCGGATATTGAGTCTGTTAAGCAGCAGTTATAAGCTCATAAAATGCAATAAAAACCTTTTAGTAATTGGCTAGCCTTTAAATAGCCTAAGTAATAAAAATATTATAAACAACGTAGCGGGAGACTACCTTATGCAGCACTCTAAAGAAGAAAAAATGAACCCGTATGTCAGATTTTCATTGATGATTTTAACATCGACCATCGTCATGTATATCATGATGTATTTTAATACTTATCAATGGGATCACGTTTATTTTAGCGAAACCAGAGCTTATATGGCGCTGTATATGGGCGCCGCTATGTCGGTCATCATGTTGGCGTTTATGAGCCATATGTACAAAAAAACCAAAGTCAATCTTATGATTTATGGGCTGAGCATCGTGATGTTCGCCGTCGGTCTTTGGGGCGTCAGATCCCAAGCGACCGTTGATCAAGTTGACTGGATGCAGGCGATGATACCGCACCATTCGATTGCTATCTTGACCAGTACCCGCGCCGATATCGACGACCCGAGAGTGCGTAAGCTTGCTGATGATATCATCGAGGCGCAAGAGCGCGAAATTGGCGAAATGCAAGAGCTAATCGAAGAGCTTAAATAAATTAAAGAAGTGCATTAGCTTAGACGCTTAAAAACCCTAGAAGTTAAAGACCTTAGTTCTTAAAGCGCTAGGGTAAGTTAAAAGTTCACTAAATATTTTAATAAATGCTCGTAGTTAAATGGCTGTATTTAACGCAGTCATTTAACTATTTTTTTTCGGTAAATTTTCCTTAATTTGCCACTTTTTACGCCTTAGTTAAACAAAGGATACACCATGAAAATTAATAACCATTCCCGTCTTGGGGTGCTTACTGCTAGTATCAGTGCTGCCTTGCTTATCAGTGCTTGTCAGCCTGCAAATGAAGAAGCTGCTAATGAAAACGCTGCGCCTGCTACAGAAGAAGCAATCGTCACTGACACGGCAACCGACACAGCGACCAGCCCGCACGCCAATCACGATATGGCAGCGATGAGCACAGATACTGAGCACATGTCGGTGACGCATAAAGCGTACAATGATTCGATGGTAAAAATGCACGATGCGATGATGGTTGGGATGAATTACAACGATCCCGATGCCGCGTTTGCGCAAGGGATGCTCGGTCATCATGTCGGTGCGGTTGAAATGGCGGAGATTCAGCTAAAATACGGTACGGATAAAGAGATGCGTCAGCTAGCGCAAGAAATCATCGACGCCCAGCAATCTGAGATTGAACAAATGCAAAGCTGGCTGGCCAGTCATCCTGACGCAGCTGAAGCCACGCCTGATACCAAAGTCATGCAGCAAGCCTACGCTGATGGTATGGACGCTATGCACGATGAGATGATGGCGGGTATCGCTGATCCGAAACCTGATATGGCGTTTGCGCGTGGTATGTTACCGCATCATAAGGGTGCCGTTGATATGGCAGAAGTAGAGCTGAAATATGGCAAAGATGCCGAAATGCGTCAGCTGGCGCAAGCGGTTATCGATGCGCAGCAGGCTGAAATTGAGCAAATGCAAAATTGGATTGCCAAAAATGGCGGCTAGTGCTTTTGTATAAAATGCGATGTTGGTTTAATATAAAAATCTGTTCCTTAAATTAAAAAACCCAGCTAAGATTTGAACTGACCCCCGAAACTTGGACGGTTTAGTTTATATCAAGGACTGAGTTCTGTATTGCACAGGACTCAGTCCTTTTAATTTAAGTTGAATACGCTCATGATTATAATAATGCATATACTCATGAATCTGTTTCTCTAACTGCTCAATAGTTTTCGGTTTCTCAATATAAATCGTCTCGCACTTCAGCGTACCGAAGAACCCCTCCATCAGTGCATTATCTAAGCAGTTGCCTTTTCTACTCATACTTTGCTTAATTCCATGCTGTTTAAGCGTCGTGCTAAACGGTTTCATTTGATAATGCCACCCTTGATCTGAATGCAGCATTAATCTTTTACCACGGCACACCTTTGTCTTATCTAAAGCACTAGCTAGCATCTTACCAACTAAGTCATAAGTGGGTCTCTTTGAGAGCCTATAGCTGATGATCTCATTGTTATAACAATCGAGTATGGGCGATAAATACAGCTTATGATCACCCACCTTAAACTCAGTAATATCGGTGAGCCAGCGTGTGTTCGGTTTATCTGCAGTAAACTGGCGCTTTAAATAGTTCTTTGCAATTTTACCTTGTTGTCCTTTATAAGAGCGGTACTTCTGACGTCTTATCTTGGCACTAAGCTTCATGTTACGCATCAGCTTAGCGATGAGCTTGTGGTTGTAATGACTACCTGACTGCTTTAGAACCTCAGTGATTCTGCGATAGCCATACCTGCCTTTGTGCTGATGATACAGCTTAGCAATACGCTGTTTTAATTCGGTGTATTTGTCACCACGCTCAAGTCTTGCTCTATGATAGTAAAAGACACTTTTGGGCATACCAGCGGCTTCAAGTAAGTTAGATAAACAGCAGCGCTCTCTTAGTCCTTCGATGAGCCTTGCTTTTTCAAAGCTTGTTTCTTCTTCTGTTTGAGCAAGGCATCTAGCTTTTTTAGGTAGGCGTTCTCCGCACGTAGGTATTCATTCTCACGCTTAAGCTCTGCTAAGCTCTTTTTATCATCTGGTTTGTCTGTGATAAAGGGGTTGCTCATGACGGTTCTACCTTTAGGTTTGGAGATGAGTCCAGATATGCCTTCTAGTCGATACGCTTTGTGCCAGTGACTGATTAGGGCCGGTGAGCTGATATCAAACATCAAAGCGACCTTAGATTGACTTAATCCTTGCGTCAGCATGGTCGTAATCACATGATGTTTAAACTCACTGCTGTATTTTGCCTTACTTGTCTTTGGCTTGATGGCATCTATGCCACCGCTTTGATATTGCTTAACCCATTTGAGTACAAACTCTGGATTGACGTTAAACTTCTTAGCGGTGGCGTGACTACTATGGCCTTGCCGATAGTATGCGATGACTTGCATCTTAAAGTCTAGATCGTAACGCATAAAAATACCCCATAAGTTGTGTCCAACTTATGGGGGTCGGTTCAATTCTTAGTTGGGTTTTTTTACGAATAATAATTTCTTAAACTTTAAACAATGATGGCATGCCGTTAGACATTTTTACCATGTTGCTTTTGCTGAATGTCTTTTGCCAAGTTATAGCATTCATTGATATGGTCGGTGGCGATTTTTTTGAAAATCATATAGCCCATAGTCGCGGCGACCATTTGTCCACCTAAAGGAATGAACTTAGTCACTTGTTTGGCGGCAATACGACCACCGAAACCCTGGACGGTCTTTTTCACGATACCACGTGTCGCCATTAGTCCTGCAAAATCAACCGTACGGTCTTTTAGCGCTTGCCAATGGATGGCGCGTGATTCTAAATCAACGGCAGACTGGCGCCCTTCAATCAGTCCAAAACGCTCACTAATTTCAGGTAGCAAAACGGTCAGCATGCTGGCATCGACTGCCACGTCAAAAAATGGAATAGGTACAATAGCGACACCAGCAGAAAGCTTGGCGCGTTTTTTGACCAATTTTTCGCAGTCTTTTTTGACTTTATCTAGGTCTAGATTAGGGTCGATGGTATTAGGCAGTTTTTCAGCGGTTGGGGTGGTTTTCATAACGCGTCCTTAAAATGTTTAAAAAATAGAAAGTCATTAATATAATAAAAGCAAACATGGCAAAAATGATGAGTATCTTATAATTTTCTCATAAGTCATCTTCTAATAACTCATCTTGAATGTTTACCATTTTATGGCTTTATAAGCGCCATACAATCATTGCTTTGTAGCAAAATGCAGAAAATTGCAGGCTCTCTGCACCGTTTTTGTAAATAAAGGGCAGGTTGGCAAGCAAGCGTTTAAACATTCGTCGTCTATAGCCTTTGTTTTTCCTACATGATATGTCATATAAATTACGCCATAAGGCATAATTGGGCAATCGCCAAACCTAGACGATAGTGCTAAAAATTATCATTGTGGCTATGTGCCAAAGCCAGTAGAATAGCACCATGCTAAATTTAACCCCCCGTTATACCTGCACTCGTATCGACGAGTTGCCTGCCGCGTTGCAACCGCTTGCCGCCCAATCATTTACCCTTGCTAGGCTTTATGCCGGTCGCGGTATCACTGCGCCTGATGAGTTAGAGACTGGCCTATCTGGTTTATTACCTGCTGAAATGCTGCATGGTGTCACCGAAGCGGTGCGTTTGTTAGATGTCGCCATCGATGAAGGTCAGCGTATTTTAATCGTCGGTGACTTTGATTGCGATGGAGCAACCAGTACCGCATTGATGATGCGCGCGCTGACAAAGATGGGCGCGGTGGTTGATTTTTTAGTCCCTGACCGTTTTAAATATGGCTATGGTCTGACGCCAGAGATTGTCGAATTAGGTATCAAAACTTATAAGCCCGACATGATTGTGACGGTCGATAATGGTATCTCAAGCCACGAAGGGGTAGCGCGGGCGCAGGCCGATGGCATCACTGTCATTATCACTGACCATCACTTAACCACCAAAGAAACGCCGCCTGCCGAAGCGGTGGTCAATCCCAATCAGCTTGATTGCAATTTTAGTAGTAAAGCCTTGGTTGGCGTCGGCGTGGCGTTTTATGTGCTCGGACGCTTGGCGAAACTGCGCCGCGAAGCAGGTAAGTCTAGCGTGCAAGTCAGCCAATATTTAGATTTGGTCGCGCTTGGGACGATTGCTGACGTTGGCGTACTCGATAAAAACAATCGTATTTTAGTGCATCATGGTCTGAACGCCATTCGCCAAGGTCGCTGCTCGCTTGGGATATTGGCACTGCTGGAACAAGCGGGCCGTGACCCGAAACAATTGCAGGCGCAGGATTTTGGTTTTGTTTTAGGTCCGCGTATCAATGCCGCTGGACGCATGGATAATATGCGTATCGGTATCGAGTGCTTATTGACCGATGACTGGAGTACCGCACAGCGTTTGGCTCAAGAGCTTGAGCAGCTTAATCGTACGCGCCGTCATGTCGAAGGCGAGATGCGCGCGCAAGCAGATAGCATTGTGCAAGCGTTAGCTACTGCTGACTCTAATGCTAAGAATGATGCTGACGAGAGCGATGAAACTCTTATCCAGCCTAAAACTGAAAAGTCGGCTATTGATAATCAAAACCGCAGTATTATTTTATATCAAGACGATTGGCATCAAGGGGTTATCGGTATCGTCGCTGGTCGTTTAAAAGAAAGCCACTATCTGCCCAGTATCGTTTTTGCGCCCGCCGATACAGAGCGTACGGGTGACGACGATGCCATCAAAGGCTCGGCGCGCTCTATCGCAGGCGTGCATATTCGTGATGCGGTTGAGCAAGTGGCCGAACGTTATCCTGATTTAATCAGCCACTTTGGTGGTCATGCCATGGCAGCGGGTTTAACCATCAAACGGCGTAATTTCGATGGCTTCGTAACCGCGTTTAATGAAGTGATGGCACAGATGGATGAAGAAGTCTTTGCCGAGCAGAAATTTACCGATGGACCATTGCAAGCGGCTGACTTTAGCTTGTGGTTTGCAGAGCATCTAGCGAATGCCAGCATTTGGGGTCATGGCTTTGCGCCGCCGATATTTGACGGTGTATTTGAGGTATTGAGCTTTAAGATATTAAAAGTCAAACATCTTAAGTTGTCGCTACGTTATCCTGAGGTGCAATATCCGATTGAAGCAATCCAATTTAATTTTGATAGTAGTGCTTGGGATTACCGCGCCGAAAAAGTGCATGTATTATTTCAGCTAGACATTAACGAGTGGAACGGTAAACAAAGCTTGCAGTTGATGGTCAAAGATTTGGCACTGGTAAAAGAAACAGTAGAGGAAAGCGAGTAGTTGCTAGGCTTGAATACTTTAATATTTCCATTCAATGGTTGGAAATTGCCAGTCATAACGAATGGCAAGCATACGTAAAGTAAAAATCGTCGCCATTGCTGAGATATCAGCAATCCAAGCGCTTACGCCAAGATTGTGCAGGGCAAAGTAGAGGATACCCCCCGTTAAAGCGGCGGTAATATAAATCTCTTGCTGTAGCACCAGCGGAATCTCATTACAAATCATATCGCGGATGATACCGCCGACAATAATCGTAATCACCCCGAGTAATAATGCCACCGGCACATTGGCGCCCATACTATCAGCTACTTTAATACCGATTAAGGTAAAAGCTGATAGCCCAATAGTGTCGGAGAGCTTAAGGAATTTATCAACGCGCCTAGAGTTGGGGTGAAAGAATATTTGCATCACCAATGACGAAATAGTAATAAGCGTTAAATAACTCATGTCCACCATCCAAAACAGTGGATGACGATCCAAAATGACATCGCGCACCGTCCCGCCGCCGATGGCAGTCACAATCGATACCAGCAAGCAGCCAAAGACATCAAAATTCTTATGCTTGGCCAATATCGTCCCTGAAATACTACAAGCGACAATCCCAATCATATCAAACAGATAAATGAGTGAGCGCGGGTCAAAAGTAGTCATCAATTCAGAATCTAAAGCGATGGTGAGCATGCATTTTTCTCATTAAAGCCCTTATATTAAAACATCAATATCAAAGCACTGCTATTTTTTGCCCATGAAGTTAAGCGGTAAAACGAATAGTTAATCGACCAAACGAATAGAAGGCAGATGCCAATCGAATTTAAGCGCTAGCATACGCACGAAAAAGATAATAAATAACATCATAAATTCATTGGTAACCGCATCAACGCCCCAGTAATCAAGCGCCAAATAGCTCAAAGACCCTGCAATACTAGCGGTGATGTAAATCTCACGCTGTAGCAGCAGTGGTATCTCATTACAGATAATATCACGCAATAAACCACCGATAATCGCCGTCCAAACCCCCATCATAACCGCAATAACCGGCGACATATCTTGCGCCAACGCCACTTTAAAACCAATCACACTAAAGGCCGCCAGCCCAATCGCATCAAAAAATTTGAGCGCTTTATCAATCTTATGATACAGATGAAAGAAAATTTGTAGAATAAGCGAGGTAATAGTAATGACAATGACATAGTTGAGGTCAGTCATCCAAAATAGCGGATGACGATCGAGCGCCATATCGCGCAATGTACCACCGCCAATGGCATTGACCATAGAAACCAAAATACAGCCAGCAATATCAAAGCCTTTATGCTGCGCCAGCAAAGTGCCCGCGATGGCGCAAGCAACGACACCCACCATATCTAATAAATACAGCAGAATATCGGGGAAAATAAAGTGATTTATCATGACTTATTTTAGCCTCAACCGTCTTTTGCAAATAGTATCAGCCCTAGAATAATTAGCCCAATACCGACCAATCCCATTACTGATGGTATGGCATTATCCAACAATAGTATACCGCCAATCAAAGCAAAGATTACCTCGCTAGCTTGGGTGGAGTCAACGCCTGCGACTTCGCTTGAAGTCACCGCTTGCTCACGTGCATAAAAAAATATGCTCGTCGCCGCTACTCCAGCCAGTAATGCTACTAGCAAAGTATTAAATAACTGGGTGGTTGCAGGTGGTTCAGGCTGGATAAAAGCGCCTAAAACCAGCCAAAATGGAAAACTACCCAAGGTCATCAGCCAGACTTTATTAAAGGCATTTTGTAATAAGCTCGTCTCGATAGCAGGAATGCGGGCGATGAAGTTTTGTAGAGGCGACGAGGGTGTGACTTCGATGCTAGAGGGGGTTTTTAGAGTAGCGTTGTTATCCGAAGTACTAGACATGATAGCAGACAAATCGAAGGCTTCTGAGACAAGCGGTTGGTTGCTATGCTCGTGATGACTTTGTTCACTGTTGAGTTTCTTATCTTCTGTTACTTGTTGCTTTTTAGCCTTATCTTTATGAGGATAGTGTTTGCGTGAGTTATGGGAAACTTGCCAGACCAGTTGATTGCCGATTGGGTAACTAAAAGCCGCAATTAGCGCAGGTAGGGCACCGTAAAGTAGCATTTCTGCCATCGGCGCGCTATCAATGTCGGCAAGGGCAGAGGCGCGCAAGCCTTCGCTGACGTTGACCAATACTACCCCGATAAACACCAAAAAGGCATAAATAATAAACTTTTTATCGAAACGTTGCCCAAATGCCAAGAGTACGAGCAAACTGGTTACGACGGTAAACATAAAGGTAGCAGCAACGACCCAGCCTGCCACGTGGTCGCCTGCATAGCAAATACCGGTATAAAATACCCCAAAGCCAATACTGCCGGTAAGACACCAAAAGCGCCAGTGCTGACGAAAAATGCTCGCAAGCGCTTGAATACGTCCAAAGCCATGTTGCAGGATAATAACGGCGCTGATAATCAGCCACATAAAGACATAGCGTAGGCTCGCTGACCAAAACCAATGGCCGCCAGCATTACTCATCAGCTCATTTAAAATAAATGTCGAGCTAAAGAACGCCCCCGCCAATAAGCCCAGTAAAATCAGTTTGACCATGTATGCGTCCTTGCAGTCGGCTGGTTATCTATAGTCAGAGCACTTTTAAACCGCTACGGTGTTACCCGCCCTAGATGTACTCAATATACTATCTGCGGTCGGTCGCTTTGTAGCGATTCTAAAATTCCTTGACTATATTTAGAGGATGTTTAGTTTGGAATTTTGGTTGTTTGTTTATCTGAACTGTTGATTTGCCCCATTCGCATCAAGATTAGGCGATTACTTACCTTTGGCATCGGCCCAAATAATCTTATGCAGTTGTAATTGGAAGCGGACGGGAAGGGCGTCTGCCAGCATCCATTCAGCCAGCTCGCGTGCCAATACTGGCACATCGGGGCTGCTCAATGCTTCACTAGCAGTGACTTCTTCTGCGACAGTAAACATCGGTGAAAACCAAACCGTACCGACCAATTTATCAAGTTGATGCTCAAAAAGTGTTGCCTTTGCCCACTCATAATCGGCGCGATTCATAATGACAAATTTGATTTGGTCGTGCTGGGTGAGATAGTCGAGGTTTGACCAAAGGTTTTTATCGACTTCACCTGAGCTTGGCGTTTTCAGATCCATTACTTTGCTGACCGCAGGCGGTACATTTTTTACCGTCAGCGCCCCTGCGGTTTCAAGTGAAACCTCATAACCGTCATTTAACAGACGCTGCATTAATTCAACGGCATTTGGCTGCGCTAACGGCTCGCCGCCAGTCAAGCAAATACGCTGACAGGGATAGCTTTTGATGGTCGCGACAATGGCTTCTAGCGAATGACGTTCGCCGCTACTAAAAGCGTATTCGGTATCACAATAGACGCAGCGCAGCGGACAGCCAGTCAAGCGCACAAATATCGTCGGCAAGCCTGAGGTCAGCGCTTCACCTTGCAGCGAATAAAAAATCTCGGTCAAACGTAGCCCTGCTTCGGGATCAGTGACAGGAATTGCCGAGGTGCGTAAAGATAACTCACTCATAATATGTCAAATACAGATAAAGATTGATAATGCGGCGCGCATTGACCAAATAAAAAAGGGTTTAGTAGTTTGTTTAGCGCTAACATTTCTAGCGCCCAAACGAGGCAAGGATTATAACGTAATGTCTTGTATTAAGTTAAACTTAAACTGATATTGAACATTAAAAAAGATGCTGAAATTGGGTTTCAACATCTTTTTGATTGCCTGATATCTATGGAAGCTCTAAGAAAATTACACCACTAGGCCAAACGTAATAACTCATTGACCGAGGTTTTGGCTCGGGTTTGCGCATCGACTTTTTTCACAATGATAGCGGCGTACAAACTGTGTGTACCGTCTTCTGATGGCAAGCTACCGGGTACAACGACCGAGCCCGCTGGTACGCGGCCGCGATGAATCTCGCCCGTTTCGCGGTCATAAATGCGCGTTGATTGCCCGATAAACACGCCCATAGAAATTACCGAGCCTTCTTCTACTATCACGCCTTCAACGATTTCAGAGCGCGCGCCGATAAAGCAGTTGTCTTCGATAATCGTTGGATTGGCTTGCAGCGGCTCTAAGACACCGCCGATACCAACGCCGCCTGATAGATGCACATTTTTACCAATTTGGGCGCACGAACCAACCGTAGCCCACGTATCTACCATCGCGCCTTGGTCGACATAAGCGCCAATGTTGACATACGATGGCATCAAGACGGCACCTGCTGCGATGTATGAGCCTTTACGAGCAACCGCTGGTGGTACCACGCGTACGCCAGCTGCTTTAAACTGATCTTGAGTCCAGTCAGCAAACTTCGTCGGCACTTTGTCATAAAACTGCACGTGTTCGCCCGCCGCCTGGACATAGTTATCGTTTAAACGAAATGATAATAATACCGCTTTTTTAGCCCATTGATTGACCACCCATTCGCCATCTTTTTTCTCAGCAACACGCAAGCTACCGTTGTCTAATTGTTCAAGCACTTCGTTGATAGCGTCGCGTATGTCTTGTGGCATGGTGGCTGGGCTATAATCGTTACGATTATCAAAGGCTTGCTCGATGGTTTGTTGCAATGTCATAAATATTCCTAAAGTTGGTGAAGGGTAAAAAAGATAATAAAAGTGGTCGTTTAAATTAATCAAGCATGTTGTTACCAAGCATGTTGTTACTAAGCATTTTGTTACTAAGCAGCAGTATTGCTATTTATCCAGTCTACAATATCTTGATAAACTTGCTGTTTATTTTGTTCATGAATCGGCTCATGGCGCATGTGCGGGTAGAGCTGTAGCGTGATATTGCTAAAGTTCTGTTTTTCTAAACGGCTGGCAATTTTGCGAATACCTTTGCCCATATCGCCGATCGGATCGTTCTCGCCACTGACCAGTAACATCGGAAAGTCTTTGGCAATGGTCGTTGCCCAGTTTTTATTAAGACCCGCTTCCATTAAGCTAAACAAGGTCAAAAAACCATTGTTGGTAAAATCAAAGCCCGTCAATGGATCGGCTTCATAAGCTTCGATAGCTTGAGGGTCTTCATTAAGCCAAGCAAATTCTGAAGAAGAAATGCGGTTATCAAGCTTGCTATTGAGTACCTTATTCATCACATTGGCAAAGACTGGGTTCGGCTTTTTAGGCGCCACTTTTGCCAGTACTTTATTAATGGGTAATAGCACTTTGGTCAATGGATTGGCATCAGCAGTACCCATTAAGATAGCACCAGTAAAGTTCTGCGCGTGATGTTTGAGAACATTGCGCACGATAAACGAGCCCATTGAATGACCCATGACGAAATGCGGCACATCAGGATGGCGCGCCTTTAGACTGTCCGCCATGATAATAACGTCTTTTAATAACGACTGCACGGGATGTTCTTCAGCAAAAAAACCCAAATCATTGGCTGATTTGACCGTCTGTCCATGACCCAGCTGATCATAAGTGGCGACCGCAATACCATTATCTGCTAAAAACTGCGCAAGCTCTGCATAGCGGCCACTGTGCTCGGCCATGCCATGCACGATCAGTAGGGTAGCAGTAATCGGCGTGGTATTATCGCTTGGCTCAAAAAAAGTATGGTGCAGATAATGGGTGTTGTCGGAGGATGTAATTTGCTCGGTGTTACTCATAAAAGAATCCTAATATTGAGATAAAAGAGACAGAAAAAACTTTATAGTCAAACTTATATGAATTTGACTATAAAGCATTAAATTTTTCTTAGTATGCTGTCATTATAGTTTTACTTCGTCGGGCGCTGATAGATTATTTTACCTTCTTTAATGGTAGTGACCACATGAATATCTTTAAGCTTATCTGCATTTACCGTCAACGGATTGGCATCTAATATAACCAAATCAGCAAGCTTACCTTTGGTTAAGGTACCCTTACTATTTTCCTCATAATACTCATAAGCGGCATTGGTCGTGATGGCTTTGAGCGCTTGATAAGGAGTCGCGCGCTCATTGGCGCCGATAATCTTGCCTGAGCGCGAGGTGCGATTAACCGCTGACCAAACGGTAAATAACGGGTCGACAGGTGTCACAGTGTCGTCAGAATGGTTGGTGTATTTTAACCCCATTTTATCCGCTGTCGCTATCGGACTTAAAAAATCAGCGCGTTTTTTGCCTAAATTTTGCACATGCACATCACCCCAAAAATAGGCATGATTGGTAAAAAACGACGGTAGCATCTTATATTTTTTAAAGGCTTCTAGCTGATCGGGGCGCGCAAACTGAGCATGAATAGGCACCGTACGGCGATCTTTATCAGCGGCTTGTCCCGTCTTTTTGACTGCATATACGTGGGCTTTGATAATCATATCTGTCGCGCCATCGCCGTTGTTATGGATAAACAGCTGGTTATCGTGCTTATAAGCCTTGGCAAACATCTCATTGAGCGCATCTTGGCTGATACTCGGCAAACCGCGACAGTCTTTTTTGCAGTCTGGCACTGGCGTCAAATAAGGTTGACTGAAATAAGCGGTTTTACCTTGTGGCGAGCCATCGGCTATGATTTTAGTTCCTTGAACTTTAAAACCGTTTTGATAGGTCTTCCAAACAAAGTCTTTGTCCGCTAAGTTTTCATCTAAATCACTGCTACCTGCTAATGCGACTAAGTCGATTTTCAGCTTGCCATCATCGGCTTGTTTTTGGAAAAACTGAATAGTATTACGAGCTGTTGAACCGTTGTGGGCGGTAGTCAGACCATTTTTGGCATAATAATCTTGGGTTTGCTCAAAAAACTTAGCTTGATTGGGCTCTAATACCTCTAGCATTCGCCGCATAAATGGATACATAGCGGTTTCTTGGACGAGACCATTTGGTTCGCTAGAACCTTTAATCCGTGCAATATTACCACCTTCTGGGTTTTTAGTATCTGCGGTAATGTTCAGGGCTGCCAAGGCTTTGCTATTGGCGACACCCATATGACCGCTGGTATGTTGCAGATATACAGGGTTATTAGGCAATACTTTATCGATATCTGCTTTGGTTGGATGACGACCTTCTTTTAATTGACTCTCATCATAACCCCAACCGTAGATCCATTCACCATCGGCGATGTTATTGTCCTTTTTATAGTCTTTTAAGGCTTGTAGTAATTTACCCATACTATCAATCTCACCAACTGGCGGCGGATTTAGATTCACCTGCCCCATGGTGTTTGACACCATATCAAAATGGCTGTGCGGATCAATAAAGCCTGGTAGCAAGGTTTTGCTGTTTAGATTCACTTGCGCCGCATTTTTATATTTTGATTGGGCCGTATTTAAATCACCAGCATAAGCAATTTTGCCAGCCTGCGTGACCAAAGCTTCGACCATCTGCGGTTGCTCACCTTCCATGGTAATGATATTGCCATTGTAATAAACCGTTGCTGAGTTGCTTGTTTGTTCTGTATTTAGTTGTTTTGTATTGGTTTGCAGGGCAGTACAACCAATCATGCTCATCAGTCCAATACTCAGTAACGTCGGCTTAATAATACCTATAGTCATGGCGCTATCCCTAATAGTTTTTTATAGTTGTTTTCACATAAATAAGAGCTCTATCCAATGTAGCGATAAAGTTTTAAAGGGTCAATGTTATTTATGAATTTATCGTTGGTCAAAGATATAGCAGGTTTAATATAAAGACGATAAGTCAATAACTGAGGGCGATGATAAAAGCTAAGCTGACTTTATTTGTAGATTTTGTTTTGTGGATTAACCAAGCACTGCAAGACTGGTAATAGAAGAAGAAAAGAGAAAGGTTTTTGCTATTTATAGGCTTATGAAATAAAACACCAGCCATAAAAAAACCCCCATCAAAGTGATGAGGGTCTTGGCAAATGCCATAATCGAATCAAAAATGATTCAAAAGATTTACAACTAAAATATGGCTCTCCAACCTGGGCTCGAACCAGGGACACACGGATTAACAGTCCGTTGCTCTACCAACTGAGCTATTGGAGAATAAGCGGTAAGGGTTTTATGACTTACGGCGAGCTTAGAAAGTCTCTAATGAGTTCTTGCTAAGTGGGGCGTATTCTAGCAAAGATAAAAAATACGTCAAGCTTTTTTTTGCAGGTTTTAGAAAGATTGCGTTTTTACGTGGTAGATAGAAGGGTTTACACACCTTTTAGTCAAAATATAATCATAAAACAATGAGAAAAATTATAGGCATCTAAATAAAAAATATCCCTACACTCCCTCTAACAGTCTTTATTTGCGATTTAACAACGCCTGCTGTATAACGGATATTTAAAATAGACAGGTTTTACGATAACAGCAAGGAATATTATGTCGCAATACAATACCAGCTCTACTGCCAAAAGCGCCCCTTTAAATCATGAGTTATACATGTCGGTGCTGATGACGCCAGATATGGCCAATTTCATCGGCAACGTCCACGGTGGAGATTTGCTCAAAATGCTTGACCAAGTCGCTTATGCTTGCGCCAGTCGCTATAGTGGTAGCTATGTGGTGACGCTATCGGTCGATCAAGTGATGTTCCGCGAGCCTATCTATGTGGGCGAGTTGGTTACTTTTGCCGCTAGTATCAATTATGTCGGTAGAACATCTATGGAAGTGGGGATTCGGGTTGAAGCGGAGGACGTTCGCGCCCGTACGATTCGCCATACCAATAGCTGCTATTTTACTATGGTGGCGATTGATGATAACGGTAAACCGACGCCTGTGCCTGCCCTTGAGATTAAAAATGCCATGCAGCAGTGCCGTTTTGACGCAGGCTTGGCGCGTAAAGAGCTACGCATGCAAAGCTCGCATCGCCCGAGCTGCGACATCAATCAAATGATTGGCGAAAGTCTGGGCGCTGATAAGATGACGGATAAAAGCGGCAACGACAATGATAGGATTGGCGGGCTTGCTCAGCATAGCAATGCCAAATAAGGCGCATTTTACCTAGCAAAATCATCAATACTTAAACAAAGTCTCACGAAAACCTTACTGACCAGTAGCGGCTATTTGGTTAAATTTAATGATAAATAAGGCAGTTAAAAATAGTTAGCGCTCATGGCTTAACTTTTTTGATGGCTGTTTAACTTCATTATATTAACCATTTATTGAGCCTCATATGAGTTCAAAAAACACTGAATCATCAAACATTCCTTCCAAAGATCAGCTAGCACCGCAAGCCGTTCGTACCCGCGGTGCTGGCAGCGCGCGTTCTATTGCCAATTTGACCAAAGATACTAGCAATTCTAAAGACGGTATCAATCCTAACCTCAATTTCACTAACGTCACGAGCCCCGAAAACATTCAGGAGGACAAGAAGCAGGAAGACGAGAAATCCTCGTCGCTGGTTACTGTGCTAATTGCCGTAGGAGCGAATGTTATTATTGCCATTGCCAAAACCGTTGCGGCATTTATGACTGGCTCTGCTTCTATGATTGCTGAATCAGCGCATTCGTGGGCAGATGCAGGTAATGGCACTCTACTCATCGTGGCGGAGAAAAAAGCGGTCAAACCTGCAGATAACAGTCATCCGTTAGGCTATGGTAAAGAGTCATACGTATGGTCGATGATTGCCGCTTTTGGCGTTTTTATGGCAGGCTCGATTGTTTCTATCTATACCGGTATCACCGAGTGGAATGCGCCTGAAACAGAAACCAATTACACCATTGGCTTTATTATTTTGGCAGTGGCCTTTGTGCTTGAAGGTTTTTCTCTAGTGCAGGCGTATTTACAAAGTAAAAAGCATGGTCAGGCTATTAATGTCAGTGCGTTAGGTTATGTGGTGAATACTTCAAACCCAACGTTGCGCGGGGTATTTTTTGAGGATTTGGCAGCGGTTATCGGTTTGGTGGTCGCAGCAGCAGCGATGGGCATGCATGCCTATACAGGTGAGCCATTTTGGGATGCCCTTGGTTCTATTATCGTGGGCATATTATTGGGTATGGTTGCTATCTTTTTAATCAATCGCAATCGTGATTTTTTGGTTGGCTATAAAGTCTCAGAAAAGACCCACTGCTATATTTTAACGGAACTATTAAATCGTCCTGATATCGACAGCGTCTCTTATTTACACTTAGAGTGGGTCGGACCAAAAAAAATATTTATGGTGGCAGCGGTCGATATCGCCGGCAATCAACAAGAACAACAAATCGCGCAAAAATTTGAAGATATTGAAAATCAATTCCGCGCCAATCCATTATTTCAAGAAGCGATTTTGACATTATCCGTTCCCAATGCCGAGATTTTACGCTTGCCAGATGATCAGTGTGCTTAATAAGATTTGCCGCATAATAAATAATCGTTACCTATAATAATAAGAGTCTTATATGAAAAACTACCTAAAATCTTCCAAAAAAAATACCAGTCGGCGTCCTACTAGCATCAATCCATTGCTTACTTTGGTGGTGACAACGCTTCTATCAGCACCTATCGTCAATGCCAATGCAGAATTGATTGTCCATAGTGAGCCAAATAGGGTTAGTAAGGACACCAATAATATTGCCAAGCAGCAAATGAACAATCAAGCACCGAGCGATGTGTCTATCATTAAACTGATGCAAGTCATGCATATCGATGAGCAGATTCAGTCTATCGTCAATGGCCAACAAGCGGCCATCGATGCCATTAATACGCAAACCAAAAACCAGAATCAAAGCAGTAATCAGCGCGTCAGTGACCAACCGTTAAATAAGCGCCAACGCGAGCTACAAGAGCAAATTCAAAGCGTGTTAGGTCAATATGCCAAGATTATGACTGAGGGTATTGGCAATGCAGCCGACGCACAAACTTTGACGCAAGCTTATATCAGTGCCGCTAAGACTTACTATACGCAGGCTGAAGTCGATGCCCAGATTAAATTCTACGATACGGCAGTAGGGCAAAGTATCCTTGCCAAGCAGCCACAAATTACTGCGGCTTTTTTACAGCAATCCTTGCCTGAAGATACCAGCGAGACTGAAGCGCAATTAAGCGAGCTATTGCCGCAAATGAAGCAGATTATTAAAGGCGTTTTTTAATGTCATTATTTTTTAATCTAATTCTAATCCGTTTTAATACCCGTCTTTAAAATCAATTTTTCTAAACCTAATAGTAGTTTATAAGATTAAATTCTTTAGGCATAAAAAAAGGTCACCCTATAAGTGACCTTTTTTCATACTTATCTGAATATCATTCATAAATTTATTCAGTCGCTGTTACTTTTTCTTTGGGGCATTAGCACCGATGAACCAAGCATCTTTATCAACGATACGGCTTACTTCAGTCAACAAATCCGCCGTATCTTCATCGCCTGCGTCGCCCGCGGTATCAATACCTTCACGCAGTGAAGCGGCAATGGTTTTATAACGATTGGTAAGCTCGCGTACGTGCTCATCAACTTCTGTGATATCAGTTGGATAAGTCTCTAAGATAGAGTCTTCGACCACACGCTTAGAGATACCGTTGGCTTTACCGCCAAGGATAACGATACGTTCGGCAACTGTATCAAATGCTTCAGTCAAACGCTCATAAGTCTCATCTAACAATTGATGCACGCCAATAAAGCCAGTCCCTTGCAAGTTCCAATGGCACTGCTTGCTGTCCATACTTAGGTCAATCAGATTGGCTAAGTTAGCGTTTAACAGTTCAACCATTTTTTCAGCGGTTTTATCATCAATACCACTTGCGTAACGTTCTCTCATAATCTACTCCATTATTTATTTGAGTTTATTTTATTGGTTATAAACTTTTAATTTGAATGTTTAACGTGTTGTTATTGGCATTTTGCTTAGCTACAGCTCGTTAATTCATTATCGATAATAACAGCTTAAATCGCGGTTAGTAGTAGTGAGTGTTAGGTTTTATTAGGTGCTCGTGTAATCACTTTGTTAACCGTGAAAGACTTTGTAAAGCTGGCAACTAACTTATACAGGTTATGTAGCCGAATCAGTCGATAATAGCTGTGCAATAAAAGCATCATAAGCATCACCAAAGGGTAATTCTATGTTGGCGAATAGCTCACGACGTTGGGTTACGGTGGGCGTGTTGGTTTTTGGATTAAAGCCAGTTTTATTGACCTCTGTAAAATACACCCCTGTACCACGCTTTTGCCAACTCGGAAGCTTATTATAGTTAATGCCATGTTGGTAGAGCAGCTCGTGCTTAGCCTCTAACGCCTTGCCTGCCATGTTTACCGTGGCTGTATTAGCATCTATGCCTTGCTTACGTAATAACCAATAACAGTGAGCATTTAAACTATTACGATGCGCATCTTCTTGACGCCAGCGAAAATACTGCTGCACTAACGACATGTTAGGTAATTGCGAAACTCTAGAATCAAAGCTTGCCAATTGACCGTGAGTCACACTAAAAAAGCCGCTAGCTTCACCTGCTAACACTGAATTAATCTTACGAAGTTTACGTTTAAATGTATCTTCGGTAGGATGAAATAACAACGATATCTCGTCACTTTGGGTATAGCCGTAGATAACGTTAAAGCCGCAGCTCATTAGATGCTGGGTAGTCGCTACCATTAACTTATGAAAGCGATTATCAAAAGGCGCATCAAGTTGCCAGACTTCTTTAGTTTTTTTGGTGAAGCCGCGTCCATCTAAACGAACAACCACGAACATCTCTGGCATGACACATAAATCGTGGGCAGTCTCATAAACCCGCAAGCGAGTATCCAATTCTTCAAAACGCATAAAGCTCTCAATAATTTTAAGTAGGGGACGATAATGTGGCTCATCTGTTCTACGTGAAGTGTAAGACAAAATCTAATCAGTTGAATCTCTTAAATACTCTTCAACATGAAAATTATTATGACTCACAATGACATTGAATATCTGATTAAAACCTTCTTCAAAACTAGGTCGTTGCATCTTTTTAGCCGTCCCTTTGATACCAACTTCAGGGATTTGTGCTTTGCCTGCTCTAGCGTTATTACGCAATAACGCATCTTCAAACGGGCAGTCAAAATAATACGCAATCACTTCAAAGTTAGCAGATTTTGCAGCATTGATAAAGTCAGCACGTTCTTCAACGGTTGCATTGGTCTTATCAAGCACGGTCTTGGTTTTGCTAGCAAGACAGGCTTCGAATAATAACTGTAGCCGATGATTGGTGTTGAGCATATCTTTATTAAGACGGATATGAGTATGGAAAAACTGGTGCTGATAAAAGGTGGATTTCCCTGAGCCTTGAATGCCAATAAAAATTATAAGTTGCATGGAGCGATTTACCTTGTGAACTATTAAATCTCATTAAAAAATATCAATCCTTTGGCTTAATACCTTTCTCTGCAAATTTATCAAAAAGTTGTTGTTGGGTTAAATTGACTGTGTCATTGGCAAATTCATAATAATCAGGCTTTCTATCGATGAAAATCTGACTTTCAAAGATAAAGTCAGAATGATCTTGAAATAGACCAAGCGACAAAACGTACGTTTCAGATTTTAGCTGATGATAATACAGATTAGTACCGCACTTGTGACAAAACGCACGCTCCGCCCACGCTGAGGATGGGTAGACCGTCATTGACTCTTCGCCTTGAATATCAGATTTTGAGTGGCTATGTATTGCCATTAATGGTCCGCTACCCCAACGACGACATATCATACAGTGGCACGCCTCAAAAGTATTGATATCTTCTAGCTCCATAGTGACATTACCGCACAGACAGTGACCTTTCATAACTCGTTCCTTAATCAAGCATCACTGAGCTATACCTGAGTTTTTACGTTTTTTATGGGGTGTTTGTGCATCCATGTGTAGGTGTTTAGCGCAATAAATGACCTTTAAAAATAAAGGTTTAACCCCATATTGTTATAAGTCTAAACTCTTATAACCTTTTATAAATGTCAGGAAGAAAGCCATTATGCGAATGCCTGAACCGCGCTCGTCGCGTCAGTTAAACCAATTGGCCACTCAGCTGCAAGGCGAAGCTGAAATCAGTGGTGTCAATGCGTCTGGTACGCAAATATCAAGCCGCGCCTTTGAGATGGTCACCGACTTTGAGCCGGCAGGCGATCAACCACAAGCAATCGAAAAGTTGGTCAAAGGCATCAAATCAGGCATGGATGAGCAATTATTACTCGGTGTGACCGGTTCTGGTAAGACTTATACCATGGCAAAGGCCATCGCTGAATGCCAACGTCCAACCATTATTATGGCGCACAATAAAACCCTCGCAGCACAGCTCTATGGCGAATTTAAAGCGTTCTTTCCAAATAACGCCGTTGAGTATTTTGTCAGTTATTACGATTATTATCAGCCGGAAGCCTATGTCGCTGCGAGTGATACCTTTATCGAAAAAGACAGTGCTATCAACGACCATATTGACCAAATGCGCCTATCAGCGACGCGGGCGCTACTTGAGCGCCGTGATGCGATTATTGTGGCTTCGGTCTCCTGCATTTATGGTTTGGGTGATCCAGAAAGTTATCTAAAAATGCTTTTACATGTCGTCGTCGGTGACAAAATCGATCGGACGGCGACCATTAAGCGTTTGGTTGAAATGCAATATAACCGTAATGAGTTAGATTTTGGCCGTGGTACCTATCGCTTGCGCGGTGAGCTGTTAGATATTTATCCTGCGGAATCTGAGCAGCTAGCGGTGCGCGTACATCTATTTGATGATGAAGTGGAGAAAATTACTTGGTTTGACCCGTTAACCGGCAAAACCGTCCGAAGTGTGCCGCGTATTACCATTTATCCAAAATCGCACTACGTGACCCCGCGCAATAAATTGGAAGCGGCAAGTCATACCATTCGCGCCGAGCTTGAGCCGCGCTTAGAGTATTTTCGCGACAATAATAAATTGGTCGAAGCGCAGCGTCTAAAAGAGCGTACCCAGTATGACCTTGAGATGATTCAGCAGCTCGGCTACTGTAATGGTATCGAAAACTACTCGCAGCATCTGTCTGGTCGGCCGTCAGGGGAAGCACCGCCGACTTTGTTTGATTATATTCCAGAAGATGCGCTGTTATTTATCGATGAATCGCACGTGACGGTTTCGCAAATTGGGGCGATGTATAAAGGCGATAGATCGCGTAAAGAAAACCTCGTCAATTATGGTTTTCGTCTGCCAAGTGCAATGAATAATCGCCCGATGAAGTTTGAAGAGTGGGAGCGTATTAAGCCAAAGACCATTTATGTTAGCGCCACGCCAGCACAGTATGAGCTTGAACACAGCGAGCAGGTGGTCGAGCAAGTTGTGCGTCCAACCGGTTTGATTGACCCTGAGATTGAGATTCGTCCTGTATTGACGCAGGTTGATGATGTGCTATCTGAGATTACCAAACGCCGTGAGCTTGATGAGCGCGTGCTTATCACCACGTTAACCAAGCGTATGGCGGAAGATTTGACCAGTTATCTTAAAGAATACGATGTCAAAGTCGCTTATCTGCATTCAGATATCGATACGGTTGAACGCATGCAGATTATTCATGAACTGCGGACAGGCGTCCATGATGTGCTGGTCGGCATTAATCTCTTGCGTGAAGGTTTGGATATGCCAGAGGTATCATTGGTGGCAATATTTGATGCCGATAAAGAGGGCTTTTTGCGTTCTGAGCGCTCGCTGATCCAGACCATTGGTCGTGCTGCGCGTCACTTAAACGGTAAAGCGATTTTGTACGCCGACCGCATTACGCCGAGTATGGAAAAAGCGATAGAGGAGACTGACCGTCGCCGCGAAAAACAAGTCGCCTTTAATCTTGAGCACAATATTACGCCAAAAGGTGCGCGCCGTAGTATTACCGATAAAATTGACACGGGTGAAAACCTTGATGCCAATGACAATCAAGTAATTCCTGTGAAAAGTAATCTGCCTGATGTCGATATTAGCATTTTGCGCAGTCCTGATTTACTGGCCAAAGAAATCAAACGCCTCGAGAAACAAATGCAGCAAATGTCACGAGATTTGAAATTTGAAGAAGCGGCAAAAACGCGTGATAAAGTATTGGAATTAAAAGCGCATTTGATTTAATGGTTTAATTCCGACTGAATGTAGACGTAGAAAGGTGAGTTGCATAGGCTGCAGCTCACCTTTTTTTACGGGATATTTAAAGTTAAACGTACTTCTATCTAGGTATATTAATGACTAATAATTTGCTATTAGATAACTTGTAATTATGATAGATGCCACTTAAGATGATATGACGCAGCTGCATGCGCTTTATCATTCATGGACGACTTAGGCGGATTACCTATCATGCATAATAATATCGATAACAACAGTCATAAACTACTCAAGTTAGACTTTAATGAAAACTCTTTAGGCATGGCCGACTCTGCCAAAGAAGCCATCGCTAATGCTTTGGCTGGCGGCGCTCGCTATCCTGATAAACATCGCGCTACGCTGCTGAGCAAAGTAGCGGCTATCAATGGTGTACCTGAAAATCAGGTTTTATTGGGCAATGGCTCAATCGAGAGTATCAGAGCAGTGGTGCAAATGCTGCATGACAAAGCATTAAAAACAGATACAAGGTTTCAGCTAATTATTCCAGACCCAACTTTCGGTTGTGCCGAGCTGTATGCATGCTCCTTAGGTATCCCAGTAGTCAAAGTGCCATTAACGCGCGATGATTATGATTTAGACTTTGATAACCTACAAAAAGCGGCTGCTCAATTTGACGGTATCAGTCTTTTTTATTTATGCAATCCTAATAATCCAACCGCTATCATTACCGCAACGGATACGCTCAAAGCGTGGATAAAAAATGCGCCAAAAAACCACTATTTCTTAGTGGATGAAGCCTACTTTGGCTATATCACAGACCCCAGTTTTGAGAGTGGCGTTGAATGGATAAAAGAGGGGCTATCGGATAACTTGATTGTCGTACGCACTTTCTCAAAATTATTTGGGCTAGCAGGCTTGCGCGTCGGTTATGCGATTGCCAATACGCCGATGATTGCAGAAATTGGTTCTTTGATGTCTACGGATAATATCAACATGTTAGGTGCGGTTGCAGCAATAGCAACGCTACAAGACGAGGCGTTTTTGGCGCATAGCTTACAAACCACCAATCGAGCAAGAAAAATGATGGAGACAGCGCTCGATGAGCTGGGGCTGCGTTATTTGCCCTCGCAAACCAATTTTATTTTTTATGAAGTCAATGGCGATGTACAAACCTATATCGATCGTATGCTCGAACATGGTATTGCCGTTGGTCGCGAGTTCCCTTCGATACCAAGTTTTAACCGCATCACACTTGGTACGCCCGAAGAGATGACAGTCGTTATTAAGACATTACAGTTATTTCGTGAAAAAGGCTGGGTGTAATTACGCACCATCGTATGATTGGATTTACCAAAAAAGAAGGGACGCTTAGACGGCGTCTTTTTTTACCAACAGCAAACGCAGTTTTACATATTCTGTCTTAAAAAGTATCCGTACACCTTATAGGATAAGTTAATAAAGCATGATCTATCATGAGCAAATATGCGAGACGCATACCATAAAGACCATAAGAATAGACGTGCTGAAAGTTTTTAAAATTTTAAGACAAAGGGTGTATGTATGTTTGATATCAAATCTTTTTTTAAGAGAGAAGTAGAAAAAAAGCTCATGGATGTGGATGATTATATTTTTATGCCTGAGCGTATCGAGATGGCGCTTGAAGGCGGAGAGTTAAATTGTGTATTAAATAGCGATGGCCGCGTCGATATTTTTTATAGTAAGCAGGGCGTGACAGAAGTCAGTTCGGCATCGCGTAAGCATCCTTTTACAGCGTTTGAGACCGAGTTATATCATGGCGTTTATGATGATGTCATCCATGCTTTGGTTAAAGAAGTAAATAAGATAATTGATGGCTCGTCCAAGTATTTTCATCGCAGTAAAATATTGCCATCGACCGCATCTTTGCCCGTTCGTCCAACGCCTAGCAATGAGTTATAAATTGACCAGTCATAAGTACGTCAGTATTTTATAAATCCCATTAGCTAAATGAGCAACAAAAAAGGGTAAATCATATGATTTACCCTTTTTTGTTGGCTACTATTTTTTTACCTTAAGTGTGCAAAGTACTGTGCGGAGATTATTGTGTTAAGCACCGCTTAAAGCGGCAGACTTTTTCACTGCCATAGATTTGTCAGCAGCAGAGAGGGCAGCGACGTTAGTAAGCGGGCGCGATTGACTGCCGTCAATCAAGTGGTTGGTTTGGGTTTGAGTAAGCAAACTTTTTGCAAATCTAACGCTATCATCTCGTTTTTTTAAGGTGTCCGTGTAATACCATTCGCATTGAAACGCCTGCTCAGTGATATCGAGGAGCATATAACCACGTTCGGTCTGATTGTTAAATTTCTGATGCGGGTTTAGCTCAACCCCAGCGGTTTCAGGAAAGGGCAAAGACGTCAATGCCGGACAGACGAACTCTACGGCTAAAGAGCCTTTGCCGGTTAAAGGATTATAGCTACTTGCTTCAAAAGGGTTTTTTGCAATATCAAAAGCAAAGGAAGCATGATAATCCCCAGTTAAAACAACCGTGTTGGAGATATTATTTTCTTCGATAAAGTTGAGAAAACGTGTGCGTGCACTGGCATACCCATTCCAAATATCGCCAGAATTGGTGGCAAAAGTGCCTTTAAATGGCGCTAAAATAACTTGTTGCCCGAGTACTTGCCATGTTGCTTGTCGGCGTTTACCCTCGAGCATCTTTAAATAGAGCCAGTTTTCTTGTTCAAGACCTAATAATTGACGTTCAGGCTCGTTACTGGCTTTGGCATCAAGCTTTTCACGACCAAATATGCGCGTATCTAGCATATTTAAATCGAATAATTTACCAAACTCAAAACGTCGATAGATGCGTAATTGGCTGTCTAGCTCGTTGCTACTGTCATCGCGAATAGGCATCCACTCATGATAAGCGCGTACGGCGGACATTTTGCGTTCTATATAGCTGCCTTTACTCTCGGTATGAAAACCTGCGCCACCTTTCCATGAATTGTCTGCGATTTCGTGATCGTCCCAAACAGCGATAAACGGATGCTGGCGGTGACATTCTTGCAAATCGACATCGGTACGGTAGCAAGCGTAGCGACGACGATAATCGTCTAAACTGATAATCTCGTTTTTTGGGTCTAACGGTCGCTCTTCTTTTAAATCGTTATCGCGATAAAAGCCTTCTGGATACTCATAGATATAATCACCTAAATGTATGACAGCAGAGAGGTCGGCTTGCTTGGCGATATTGGCATAGCCATTAAAGTAGCCAAAGCCATAGTTTGAGCAGGAAACCACTGCTAAGCGCACACGATCAACTGCGCTTGCTGGCAAGTCTGCTTGTGGTATGGTGCGTGTGCGACCAATAGGAGAGCGATAGCCTAGTGCTTCAAAAGCATAATAATAAGTGGTATTAGGTTGTAGGTTTTTGGGGTCGACCTTTACGGTGAAGTCGGATTGCGCTGTCGCTATTGCGCGACCTTGAGTAACGATGTTTTTCAGCGCTGGGTCTGTTGCTACCCTATAAGCAACAGGAATACTGGCGGCTTGGATACTACCGTCATTGGTAATTCGTGTCCACAGTATGACGCGATCTTGGAGCGGGTCGCCACTGGCAATACCATGCACAAAAGGTGCTGCGCCTTGATAGCCTAAATCATCCAAGTCATCTAAACCATCGATGTTATTTGGTGGCCTAACGTCGCCATCATCTGATGAACAAGCACTGAGTTGAGTCAATACAGTACCGACTACCGTCACCTGTCCACCGAGTTTTATAAATGCACGTCTTTTCATCAGTCATCCTTGATATGAGTTAAAGATAAATTCCATTTATCATTCACAATAGTAAATAATCTGATGGTGTATCAAAAAGTATGCTGGGGTAATAAAGGAAGGGTGACAGCCGAAGCAAGATGATATATTTGA